>JACIZN010000004.1 GCA_014359405.1 Candidatus Caldatribacterium sp. | reverse complement strand
TATGTCATTTTCTCTACTTTTCTCAAGGACTGCCATGACAAGGGGGATGCTCTCTTCCCGACCAAGACGCACAAGGCCCTTTTGCACCGCTTCTGCGAGCCGCTGGAGTTCTCCTTCTACGAGGGATGGGGAATGGAGTTTGTCCTCCAGAAACTCGAGGAACTGCTCCATAATGTTGCAGAAAGCTTCAAAGGTTCCGCTTCTCGGCTCAGTTCGTGCCTGTTTTTCTGCAGGACGCTGTTCCCCTTGGAGCCCAAGGGGGGCGTGTATGGTTTCTTCGGGCGTACTGGATTCCCCAGCTTTCAGAAGACGGGAGAGTTCCCGTAGAAGGTCAAGGCCTCGATAGGCTTCGTCGCAAATCTCCTCGGTGACGGCAGCTTTTCCTTCCCGAACTTCCTGAAAGCGGTCTTCGAGACGGTGAGCGGTCTCTTCGATAGAGCGAAGGAGCTTTGCCTGCGCATCTTGGGGGGCAAGACTGAGAATAAGGCGAGCTCCTCCCTTAATGCTGTGAAAAGCACGCATTACCGCGTCGACTTTTTCACTCTCCGGTGAATGCTCAAGTGCAAGGAGCGCTTCCTCGGCGTGGGTGAGATTTTCTTCGAGCTCTGCCAGGAAATCGTGGAATGTTTCTTCGGCAAAAGCCTGGTCGATGACAGGGGAGGATTCCCCAGGTTTTTCTTGGGTGGCCCGTTCAATTTCTGCCAGCACTTCTTTCTCTCCAAGGCCCTCAACGTCCACTTCAAGAGTACCGCCCGAGTACCCTGCGGTGGCGTTTCTCAGGCAGTCGAGTACCTGTTTTACGAAATCGGCAGCCCTCAGGAGGGCATCAATTAGTGCAGAGCTTTTCGCTCTTTTTCCACTCTTGAGCTCCTTGATCAGGTCCTCAGCCTGGTGGCACACCTCCACGATGGGCGTAAGACTTGCAAAGCCAGCAATACCTTTGAGAGAGTGGAAAGAACGGAAAATTGAATTTAGTAATTCCTCCTCTTGGCTTTTTTCAAGCGCAAGAATCTGCTCCTCGAGGTTCGAGAGGTAATCTGGAGCTTCCTCGAGAACTCCCATGAGGATTTCCACGTCTTCAGGGGAAAAGCGCACGAGGATCAACCTCCTATGGCAATCCGCACGCTTTCCACAAGAATGGATGGTTGAATTGGTTTTGTGAGGTAGAAATTTGCTCCAGCTCGTATGCCCTCTTTTCGATCTGCAGCCTCGTCTAAGGTTGTGACTACGATAATGGGTAAATCCACGAAAAGGGGCTCTTGCCGCACCCTGCGGATGAACGTGAGGCCATCCATGTTGGGCATGTTGAGGTCGGTAATGACACAGGCGATATCCTCCTCGGTGTAGAGTTTTTCCAGTGCTTCAGCCCCGTCTGAGGCGTCTACTACGGTGAACCCGGCACTTCGGAGGATGTATGCATGGAAATTCCGGGTTGTGGGCGAATCATCGACAATTAGCACCTTCACCATTCCCGCACCAGCTCCTTCAACGGTTTCCGGTACACGAGGCTCTCTCCCATTCTTCTGAGTTCGAAGGCGCTGGTAATTCGGCTCAAGGATTCCGAATGGCCAAGGAAGATGTATCCTCCTGGATTCATCATCGCGTAGAATGCTTCAACGACTTGTTTTCGAGAGTCGTCGGAGAAATAAATGAGGACGTTGCGGCAGAAGATAAAATCAAAATCTCTTCCCAGGGCAAGAAGTGCTCTTTGGTCGTTGAGGTTCACTTTGTGGAAGGTGACGAAGCGCCGAACCTCATCTTTTACCATAAAGCCCTTGCCAGTGTTCACAAAGTACTTTTCAAGGTACACCCTGGGCACATCTCGTACGGACCGCTCATCGTAAATACCCTGCCTTGCCTTCTCAAGAGCCCGGTAATCGATATCAACGGCGGTAATGGAGAAGTTGTGAGGCGGATCGAGCATCTCCTGACAAATGATGGAAAGCGTGTACGGTTCCTCGCCCGTGGAGCACCCCGCGGAGAGGATACGAATGCGGCCTGATTTTCTGGTTTCTGCAATCTCCGGGAGACACCACTCAGCAAAGGTTTGCAGCTGGGGGAATTCTCGAAAGAAATACGTCTCGTTTACCGTAACACTCGAAATGAGTTCTTCGAACTCTTTCCCCGAACCATCCCGGCACTTCAGATAGGCAATGTACTCCTCTGCTGTGGAAAGCCCCAGGGCCTTCAGGCGTTCTTCGACCCGCCGCTTGAGAAGGTAAACCTTTTGGTCCCCTATGTGTACTCCTGTTCTTGCGTAAATGTAATCACGGATTTCACGGAATTCCCGAAATCCGAATATCACGTCGTTCTACCCAGCCTTTCAAGGACGTATTGTGCGCATTGACGTACATCCTCGTTGGTCTCAGCAGCAAGGAGCGCCTGTACGGCATCATGGAAACTGGTGATTTCTGCCTCGGCAATGACTTCAAGAGCGGCAATGCGGAGAAGGGGATCGTCGCTCTGCAGAAATGCCTGTACCTCGTGGATAACTCCTTCTCGGTCTATTCGGGCAAGGAGGAGCAGGATCTCGTACTTGTTCGGCGAAGGTATGGCAAATTGCAGCATTTCCTTGAGGCAATCCCCCACTGTTTGCTGCTCCGACGGGTCAATGGTGTCACTTCTTGTGAGGAGGGCTGAGAGAGCGTCGAGAATTTCCTTGTAGAACAATTGCCCCCACCTTGTGACGAGGCAACATACTTTGGGGAGGTGTTCTCGACTTCCGCAGCCAGCCACGAAGCGAAGGTAAGAGGGGATGAGGAATTCTGGAAGCTCTGCCGGATTTGGGAAGAGCTCCTGTACAGCCTTCGTGGCGTGGGAATCACCGAGTTTTCCCAGCGCCTCGAAGCAGGTGGCAATGAGGAAAGGATCTTCGGCTTTTTGGAGGATTTCGAGTATCTGTCCCGTGTACTTACGTCCTCCGAGCTCAGCAATGTACTCTATGGCGGCGATGACGTTGTTTACGTCTTCGTCTTCCAGGGCCTCGGCGATGATATCCACAGCGATAGGATTTCCAAGAGCGTATAGGGCATCAAGGGCAAGTTTTCGAATGTGCTTGTTGGGGCTTCTCAAGCTGCGAGCCAGAACCTCAAGGGGAGCCTGCCACTGGCTGGCCAGTATGGCAACTGCAGCATTCCGGAGGGAAAGGTCTGGGGAACAGAAGAGAGCAACCACCTTTTCGGGCATGGAAGGGTCCCGAAGCTTCTTCAGGGCATCAACTACTGCTTCGCGGACGATGTCGCGAGGGTCCTCTTGAAGGATGGTTATGAGGGTATCGGTGTATTCTACGGCGTTTCTCGAGACAACATCGTTGAGGAAAGAGAGGAGAGATACCAGATCACCCCTTGGGTGACTCTCTCTCTCTCTCTCTCTCTCTCTCTCTCTCTCGATTCGCAGGCTGCTCCATGGTACCCCTCCCTTATGCTGGAAAACAGCCTGAAACTACCAAAATGCTATCACCTCTACTTTAACTTTGCAAGTGTTTCGGTTCACATCATGTGGGACACTCTACAAGTCCAGTATCCCTCAGGCGCTCCCCTGGTACAGAGGGAGAAGGACAAAAGGCCCCTTCAGGAATGCTATCTATCCTCTGGTAATTCCGGTATAGAGGGAAACAGGGGCAGGGTGGGGAACGGCAAAACCCAGAGAGTTTTGTCTGGGTGATTCTTGAGGTGTAGGTGGCGGAGAGGGTGGGATTCGAACCCACGAGGCAAGCTCTCACTTGCCTACTCGATTTCGAGTCGAGCGCCTTCGTCCAGCTCGGCCACCTCTCCGAAAAATATTCTACCCGAAAAGCGACCTTCTTACCATCCCCTCTTCTACTTTTCAGTATAATGGGGGAGAGGAGCGTGAGCAGCATGTGCGGCATCATCGGTTACGTTGGAAAGAGGAGCGCCCTCCCTATCCTTCTTGGAGGCTTGAAGCGCCTCGAGTACCGAGGGTACGACTCTGCAGGGGTGGCACTCCTTGAGGGAGACACCATCTGTGTGGTCCGCAGGGTCGGGAAAATCGCTCTCCTTGAAGAGGAACTCAGGGGAAAGACCTTTGAAGCTCTCTGCGGCATAGGCCATACCCGCTGGGCGACCCATGGGATTCCTGCCGACCACAATGCCCATCCCCATACGGATTGCCATAAAACCCTTGCTCTTGTCCACAACGGTATCATCGAGAACTACCGGGCCCTCCGGGAGCGGCTCGTTGCTGAAGGACACCGGTTTCTCTCTGAGACTGATAGCGAGGTCATTGCGCATCTCCTTGAGGGGGATGGACCACCTCTTGAGCGGATTTTGCGGACCCTCCCCCTCCTTGAAGGTTCGTACGCACTGTGCATCCTCTTTGCCGATGAACCAGGGGTCCTCTACGGCGTTCGGAAATTCAGCCCCCTCATTCTTGGGGTCGGGGAGGGAGAGTGCTTCCTTGCTTCAGATGTTCCTGCTTTCCTTGAGCATACGAGGCAAGCGGTTTTCCTCGAGGACGGGGAAATCGTCCGGGTGAGCGAGGAAGGGTGGGAAATCTTTTCCGAAAAGGGGGAAAGGCTCGAGAGAAAAACTGTAACCGTTCCGTGGGATCCGGTGAGTGCCGAACGCGGGGGTTTCAAGCACTTCATGCTCAAGGAAATTCACGAGGAGCCCCGGGTTTTCGAGGATACCATTGCAGGGAGGGTGAATTTGGCACGGGGCGAGGTTGTCTTTGAGGAACTCGAGGATTTTTCTGGAGACTACGAAAGGGTTGTGGTTGTTGCCTGTGGGACCGCATGCCACGCGGGAATGCTGGGGAAGATGTACCTTGAGGATTTCGTGCGTCTTCCGGTGGACGTGGAGTACGCTTCGGAATTCCGCTACCGGGACCCTCTGGTGGACGAGAAGACCCTGGTTGTGGCCATTTCTCAGTCGGGAGAAACGGCCGATACCCTACGGGCGGTGGAGCTTGCCCGGAAAAAGGGGGCACAGGTCCTCGCGGTGTGCAACGTCCTGGGAAGCTCTCTCACCCGCCTTGCCCACTTTACGGTGTACACCCGGGCAGGGCTTGAGATTGGTGTTGCTTCAACGAAAGCCTTTCTCGCCCAGATGACCGTGCTCTTGCTTTTTGCCCTTTTTTGGGGCGCAAGGAGAGGAACCCTTCCCCCTGAGGCCCTTTCCTCGATTCTTTCAGAAATCCCCATGCTCCCCCGAAAGCTCCATATGCTCCTTGGGAAGGAGGAGGAAATCCATGCCCTCGCGAGAGAATTCTACCTCTTCAAGGATTTCCTCTACCTTGGTCGAGGGTTCTACTATCCCCTTGCCCTTGAAGGAGCGCTGAAGCTCAAGGAAATTTCCTACATCCACGCCGAGGGCCTTGCGGCAGGGGAAATGAAGCATGGTCCCATTGCCCTCATTGAACCTGATGTGGCGAGTTTCGTTCTTGTGGGTCAGGGAGAACGTCGTCTCAAGGTCCTTGGGAACATCGAGGAAATCAAGGCCCGCCGTGGGAAAGTCATCGCCCTCTGTGATGAAGGCGACAGAGAGGTCTTCGAGAAAGCAGATTACGTCATCGAAATTCCCAGAACTCTTGAGCCCTGCAGTCCCCTCCTTGCTGTGGTACCGTTACAGCTTTTCGCCTACTACGTTGCCCTGGAGAAGGGGTGCGATGTGGATCAGCCGAGGAATTTGGCAAAGAGCGTAACGGTCGAGTGAGGATTTTTTCTACACTCGGGGATCTCAGTCAGTACTCTTTTTCTTAAGTTTTTCTATTTCTTTCTGCAATTCTGAGATTTCTTTCTTCAGATTGGTGTTCTCCTCAATCAGGGTTTCCATTTTACTCTGTAGACCAAGAATTTGCTTCCTTGCAACGCTTTCACCCTTCCGGAGCTCCCGGATTTCATCCCGTAACCCTTCAATTTCCTCCTCGAGAGAAGCAATAATCCTGTCCCTCCCGGCGAGAGCTGCCCTCATGAAGCCTAACTCCTCGTACAGTTCGTCGTCGAGATCTGGTCTTGAACGGAACCTTCGAATCGTTTGCTCGAGCTCTCGCTGGAAAGCTTCCCGAACCTCCTCCAGGGCTCGCTGCGTTCCCCTCTTGACAGCTTCCTCAAGCCTCCAGTCATGGGATAATCCCTGTCCAAAGGGATCGTACACCAAGGCTGTACCCTCCTTTCTATCTGAATCAGCCCGAAAGTACACCAAACCCACACTGATTATACCAGCAACCGCTCTTTCTGCGTTCCTTCTCATCCCGTTGAGCACCAGGTGTTTCCACCGTCCGCCAGGGTTCCAAAGCGGATTCGCAGGGCGCTCCACCGTGATGTGAACCCAAACAAAGCCCTTGACTTCCTTGTTTATTTGTTGCACAATTGTGCAACAAATAAACAAAGCGGAGGCGATGGCAATGCCCAAGAAGGCCATTCTCATGTGTACCTGCAGTGGTGCCTGTCCCAGCATGAAGGACATCAATTTCTGGGAGCTTTCCGAGCGAATTCGCTTGGAGCTTCCTCACGAGTTCCTCGTCATGCATCCTCGCCTGTGCGAGACGAACGGCGAAGCCCTCATGGAGAATCTCTTGAAGAACGACGGCACGAAGTACTACGTTCTCGCCTGCAAGGAAGAGAAGCAGACAAAGCTCCTCCGGGATGGCTACGCCCGAGCAGGTGTCCCTATGAATGAGTCCACCTTCCGTCCCATTTCCCTGAGCTTTAAGCGAACCGACCAGGTTTTTGAAGAGCTGAAGAAGGCCCTTGAGGAGGAATGACTATGAGTTCCCAGAGCCCTTTTCCGGGAATCAAGAGAGAAGACATTCCCTGGTACCCTACCATTGATGCGGAAAAGTGCATCGGATGCGAAGAATGCTTGAATTTCTGTGCTAATGACGTGTTCGCCAAAGAGGGCGACAAGGTCGTCGTGAAGAACCCTTACAACTGTGTTGTGGGATGCGACCGCTGCTCGGTTTTTTGTCCTACCGGAGCTCTCTCCTTCCCCTCAAAAGAGGAGCTCGTGGCAACGCTGAGGAGGCTCCGCGAGAAGGCCGCAGCGGGAGAATGAAATTTTCACGTCGAACTGTACGCACGGGGTTCCGCAGGGTTCCCTGAAACTTCGCGTAACCCCGTGCGTACAAAAAGGGGAGGCGTTATGGGAGTCGAGGATTTCTTCAAAGCCCTTTCCTGTCGGTGGCGTATTGCCATCATCAAGATGGTGGCGGAACGGCCTCTTTGCCAGTGCGAGATTGAGAGGTTCCTCCCCATTGACAAGACGAACCTTTCTCGCCACGTGAAGGTTCTCCGGATGGCGGGAATCATAGGGGAAGAGGTTCAGGGTCCAGCAAAGAGGTTGTACCTCAAAGACCCCCGGGTCCTTGAAATGCTTGCCCTTGCTGAAGCTGTTACCGGAGACGTCGTCAGGATTCAGGAGGAGAGCTATGAATAGACGCATCCTTCTTGCCCTTTTCCTTACTGTGGGTGTTTTCCTTGTTCTCTCTCTGGGATGCGGCTGGCTTCCTACGGGTGCACCTGTAGATATGCGGGTGAAGGATTTCACCTTGCCTCTCCTTGGGGGTGGAGAGGTGCATCTCTCGACGTACCTGGGGAAACCGGTAATTCTTGTCTTCTTCACTCCCTCCTGCTCCCACTGCTGGAACGAGGCTCCGGTTCTTGAAGCAGTGTACCAGAGGTACAAGGATAGAGGTCTTGTGGTCCTTGGGGTCGGGTACATCGGGAAGAGCACTGAGGAAGCCCTGAAGCACTTCGTTGCGGAGAATAGGCTCACCTATCCGGTGGCCATTGATACCCAGGAAACACAGGTCGTGAGGCTCTACAACGTTTCCTGGGTTCCTCACAACGTTTTCTTCGACCGCCGGGGGAAAATTGTCCACGAAGTACGCCACGAGCTCTCAGAGAAGGACCTCGAGGTGTACCTCAAAGACATTCTCTGATCACTCAATGGTCACGTACCAGTTCCCCTGCTCTTCCCAGGCAGCGAGGAATTGCCCGATGGGGTAACTGTTGAAGGCACCGTTTGGTTTCCCCGGATCGTGGACGTAGATGGAGGTGCTATCCATCCCCACGACGACCATGGCGTGTTTTGCCCCTCCGGGGTTCATGTTGGCGAACACGGCAACGAGAACCGGCTTCCCCTCTTCTAAGAACTTCCGCAAAATTCCAAGGTTCCCCATGCCGATGCGAGCCGGAATACCCCGGCTTTCGAGGTAGGCCCGAATCTGGAAGACATTTGTGTAATCGCCGTTGTAGCCGTTGACCGGAAGGTTGAATCGTGCATGGAGCCAATCCACCGCCTCTTTTATGTCCTCGGGAAGAGGCGTGGTGTTGTAAAAGTACGCAGCAATCATGACCGCTGAGGCAACACCGCAATTTCTCGTATTCGACCAGTCGCCGGGGGGAACCTGGGGGAGGAAAGGAACATCAAGGAGGATTCGCTCTGTCGAGTACTCGACGAATTTGCCGTTGACCTTGCTCGGAGAAGAGATGGGCCTCTCCCCGAGAGAAACCGTGGAACATCCGGCAACGAGAATCGTAAGGAGGACAAGCCCAGAGAGTGCCCAGAGCGTGAATCTCTTCCGCACGTCTTCTCACCCCTTTGGCTTCCCCTCCGAGGGAGGAAGACGCGCCCGGGACTTGGCAGCCCAGCCGCCGTAGCGCTTTTTGCGCCGTAGGCCTTCGGCTTTGCGTCCTCCCCTTTCGGAGAGTTTGCCCTTTCATTCCCTCATCTCTTTTTATCGGCAGGATTTGGAAAACCTTTAGAGAGAGGAAAAAATTTTTTTAATCCCTTGGTTTCCTTTCGGAGTACAATTTCTCAAACGTTCTCTCTGGAGGGATTTCGGGGATGAAGGAGGACCCTGGTGAGCATCGTGTGTCTACCCGCCCACGGAATGGCCGTTCTCGCTCTTTGAGGTCTCTCACGTTCAACCTGATTGGTGGTGGCGTCTCTTCAATTCCCTCTACCTCAAGACTGGCGGGGACGTGGTTGGGGATATTGAGGTGGCGCGGAGAGAAGTCGACTACTTTGTAGAGGCCCTCTCCCTTGCCCCCGAGAGCACGATTCTTGACCTTTGCTGTGGGCATAGACGGCATTCTCTGGAGCTTGCCCGTCGGGGATTTCGAAATGTCTTTGGCCTGGACCGCTCCCGTTCCCTAATTCAGCGCACCAAAGCCGCGGCGAGGCGTGAAGGATTGGCAGTACAGTTCCAAAGAAGAAACACTCGAAGGCTCCCCTATGACGGCAATATGTTCGACGCGGTGCTCATTCTTGGGCCGGGAGATTATCACCCATGTGGATAGGGGGTTCTGTACTCTTTCGAGGACCTCAAGATGCGATTCTTTCTGCAGCCCTGAGGCGTCTGGGGATTCTTTTTCCCTCACCGTGAGAATTCGAGCATTCGCTCAATGGCTCTTTTCGCCCTGGCGATAACCTCGTCAGGAAGGGTAACCTCGTGGATTTCCTCTTCTAACGAGGCGAGGACCTTCTCGAGAGTGGTTTTCTTCATATTCTCGCAGATAGCACCCTCGAAGGCGGGGAAGAACCGTTTCCCCGGATTTTCTTTTTCCATGCGGGGGATGATGCCGATTTCAGTGGCGATGATGAACTCCTTGTGTGGGGATGCGGCGACGTACCGGCACATGCCTTCAGTGGAGAGGACCTCATCGGCATGGCGAAGAACTTCAGGACGGCACTCAGGATGGGCAAGGACTAAGGCTTCAGGATGCAGAACTTTCGCCTTGAGGATATGGTCTTCGGTAATGGACACGTGTACCGGGCAGTACCCGGGGAAAAGGATGAAGTTTCTCTTGAGTTTTGAGGCCACGTGTTGGGCGAGGTACTGGTCGGGAACGAAGATGATTTCCTCCTCTTGGGCAAACCCCCGCTCGACTACTTTAGCGGCGTTAGCGGAGGTGCACACGAGGTCGCACTCTGCTTTTACGACGGCATGGGTGTTCACGTAGCAGAGAACCTTCGCATTGGGGTACTTTTCCTTGAGAGCCCTGAGGTCCTCAAGGTGAAGCATATCAGCCATGGGGCATCCCGCTTCGGGGTCGGGAATGAGGACCTTCTTTTCCGGGGAGAGGATTTTCGCCGTTTCGGCCATGAAGTAAACTCCGCAGAAGACGATGATGTCACAGGGGGTTTTCTGCGCCGCAATACTCAGGCCTAAGGAATCACCCACAAAGTCTGCCACTTCCTGGACTTCAGGGAGCTGGTAGTTGTGGGCAAGGATGACCGCGTTCTTTCTCTTTTTCAGTTCCCGAATGCGCTCGACAACTTGCATTGTGCCAAACCTCCTCGATAATTCCTCCTCCAAGGAGGACATCTCCACTGTAGAGTACCGCCATCTGTCCCGGGGTAACCATCTCCACGGGTTCGTCAAAGGAGATTTCCGCGTCGCCATCTAACCGTCGCACCCGGCAGGGCCGGGGGTGATGCTGGTAGCGGACCTGAACAAGGGCTTCCTCAGGAATATCCTCAAGGAGCCAGTTGCAGGACGAGGCCAAAAGCCCAAAACTCAAAAGATCTTCCCGTCTCCCCACGACGATTTCGTTCCGCTCCGGGCGTATGGCAATGACGTAGAGAGGGTACGGTGCCCGTATCCCGAGTCCTTTCCGCTGCCCGATGGTGTAGTGGAAAATGCCTCGATGCTTCCCGAGAACCCGTCCATCTTTTGTGACGATATCCCCGGGTTTTTCCTCTCCCAAGTACCTGGTGAGGAGTTCCCGGTAGTTCCCCCCCGGGATGAAGCAGAGGTCCTGGCTTTGAGGTTTTTCCGCCACCGGAAGGCGAGCCTTTCTGGCCATTGCACGCACCTCTTCTTTCGTGTAGTCCCCGAGGGGAAAGAGAAGATAAGGGAGAGTCTCTCTTGGGGTAGCAGAGAGGAAGTACGTCTGGTCCTTTCTGCGGTCCTTCGGGCGCCTGATGATGTACCTGCCGTTTTGCTCCTCTTTACGGGCGTAGTGCCCGGTGGCGAGAAAATCGCACCCTAAGGCTTTGGCGTGGGCAAGGAGCTTCCCGAATTTCAGGTGGCGATTGCAGAGGATGCAGGGATTAGGGGTCCGGCCCCGGCTGTACTCGGTGACGAAGTTTGCAATGATTACCTCCTCCATTTCCTTTGAGAAATCAAGGACAAAGTGGGGAATCCCGAGCATCCGGCACACCGCCTGGGCATCCTCTACAGCCTTTGCCCCGCAGCAGCGGCCCTCTCCAAGGCACATGGTTACCCCTACGACCTCAAAGCCAGCTTCTTTGAGGAGAAGGCATGCAACGGAGGAGTCCACCCCTCCGCTCATCGCTACAAGCACACGTTTCTTCATACCTCTCTGTCCATGCTCCCCTTCTGGTACCCCGCAAGGTCCAGGGTGACGAAGCGGTACCCGGCTTTTTGGAATTCCTCGAGGATTCTGCGCCTTTTTTCGGGCTCAAGGAGAAGAGAGAAGTCTTTTTCCTCGAACTCCAGCCGAGCAATGGAACCGTGGTGGCGGACCCGAAAGCCGGAAAACCCGAGTCCTTCGAGAAAATGCTCAAGTCTTCCTATTCGATCAAGAAGGTCCTGGGTGAGCCTTGTTCCCTGAGGAATGCGGGTGGCAAGGCACGAGTACGAGGGCTTGTCCCAGGTGGGAAGGCCAAACTCCCGGGAAAGCTCCCGGATTTCTCTCTTTGTGAGCCCTGCTTCCGCAAGGGGCGAGCGGACACCGAGCTCCTCTTTGGCTCGAAGGCCGGGGCGAAGTTCCCCAAGATCCTCGGCGTTGGTTCCGTCACAGAGCACTGCCTTTCCGGCTCGGGCAAGGAGTTTTGAGAAAAGGTACCTCTTGCAGAAGTAGCAGCGTTCTGGCCCGTTGGCCACGACGTTCTGGTCCTCAAAAATGTCCACAGGAAAAACCTCCACGGGGAACCCTAAGACACGGGAGGTCTTGAGGGCCTCCTCTTTTTTAGGAGGAGGGAGGAGGGGCGTGTCGATAAGGACTCCCCGGGCATTTTCCCCAAGGATGCGTCGGGCAACGAAAAGGAGGAAAGTCGAATCCACACCTCCTGAGTACGCTACAAGAGCGTGCCCTAAGGACTCAAGAATTCTCTCAAGGACAGAGAGTTTTTCCCTCACCATAGGGAGAGGTACCGTTCTCCGGTGTCCGGAAGGACCACAACGATGAGTTTTCCTTCGTTCTCAGGTCTTCTGGCCACTTCTAAGGCTGCCCAGGCTGCGGCACCGGATGAAATTCCTGCAAGAATTCCCTCTTCCTTGGCCAAGCGCTCGGCGGTGGCAAAGGCTGCTTCGTCCGTTACCTGGAGAATCTCATCAACGAGTTCAAGACGCAAGACCTCAGGGACGAAGCCTGCTCCGATTCCTTGAATTTTGTGCTGCCCAGGCTGGCCCCCCGAGAGCACCGGTGAACGAGCCGGTTCCACCGCTACGACCCGGAAAGAAGGTTTTCGCCTCTTTATGACTTCGGCGACTCCGGTAATGGTTCCTCCCGTTCCGACCCCTGCCACGAGGATGTCGACCTGGCCGTCGGTGTCACGCCAGATTTCTTCAGCTGTGGTTTCCCGATGGATTTTAGGGTTGGCCGGATTTTTGAACTGCTGGGGCATGAAGGCACGAGGAATCTGTGCGCAGAGTTCCTCAGCCTTCCGTACCGCCCCGCGCATGCCCTCTTCCGCCGGGGTGAGGACCACTTCGGCCCCAAAGCGAGCAAGAATCTTCCGCCGTTCCACCGAGACGCTTTCAGGCATAGTGAGGATGAGACGGTATCCCCGCTGGGCACAGACGAAAGCAAGGCCGATGCCGGTGTTGCCACTTGTAGGCTCAATGACCGTCGATTCCGGGCCGAGAAGTCCCTGCTGCTCGGCCTCCTCAATCATCGATACCGCGATTCGGTCCTTGACGCTTCCACAGGGGTTGAAGAACTCGAGTTTTGCCGCAACCTTTCCCGGCAACCCTCGGGCGAGCTTACTCAGGTATACGAGAGGAGTGTTACCGATGAGCTTTGTAATGTCCTCGGCAATGCGCATGGGTCCTCCCCCTCTTTGAAAGTCACGAATGGGTCAAGCACCTCGCCACAGGAAGGACACAGAAAAAGGAATTCCTCGGCAACCCACTGGAGTTCTCCACACCTTGCGCAACGTACGAAGTTCCCATTCCCGACACGTTCTCACCCCTTTGGTATGCGTAATGCTCCGAGAGTTTGTTCCCCACACTTTGGGACCTCCAGAACCTCGGAACTTCCTTCAAGGTCCCGAACGAGTACTGGTGTTTTCTCCGCCCCGTTCTTGGTGTAGAAAGCAATGATTTGGGCGGAAAGATGCACGTCTTCAGGGCGGGCAGAACCTCTCCCCACTCCCCAGGGTCCTTTCCCGCCTTGAGGGGAAAAGAGGAGATCCCCAGGTTTTGCAAGGGAAAAGAGCGCCTTGTTCTCCCGCTCGTCTCGTCCCACAATGAGCTTGTATCCCCCATGGAGGCGGAAATGCCTCCCCAGCTTCAGAAGCTCGATCTCCTCGAAAGTGAACGGTCCATGTTCCATGAGGTCTTTGAGGCGCTCGCAGAAAATGGGATCGGTGAGGAGACACCCTCCTGCCGGGGTTGCGTACTCTTCGATGCCGAAACGCTTTGCCAGCTCAAGCTGCTCTTTGCGCCCTCGCCCGGAAATGCCCAGGAGTTCCTCCCGCTTTACCCACCCTTCTTTCTCAGGAATGGTTGGTGGAAGGAGTTTTGCCGAGAGGGGACGGAGGAGAAGCCCCAAGAGTCCACTCTCCCTTTCGATGAGCCGCAGGGTATCCCGCATCTGGGACTTCGGGCGTTGCCCCACGACTTCACCCGTGAAGACAAAGCTTGCCCCCTCTTCCTCCATAATGGTCTTTGCCTTTCGAAGCATGAAGATTTTGCAGTCGATGCAGGGGTTGAGATTCTTCCCATACCCAAAGCGAGGGTTCTTCACGATATCGAGGTACTCCTCTCCGACCGAAATCTCCCGGAGCTCTGCCCCGAGTTTTTCCATCGTCCTTCGCAGGAAACCCTTTCGTCCGAAAAAGGGACTCACGAAGTTCAGGGCGACGACCTCAATCCCCTGCGATCGAATAAGGGCAATCGCTATGGAACTGTCAAGTCCTCCTGAAACAAGCCCAACGGCCTTCATAGGCACTCCTCTCAGATGACATAGTCCGGGAATCGGGATTTTTCCTTAGCGATGCGTACCGTGTCGGCAAGGGTAATATTCCCAAGGGTTTCAACAATGGCGTTCTGGAGTTTCTGCCAGACCTCCCGGGCAGCACATCCTGACGCCCGGGTGCAGAACCCCTCATCCCGCAGGCAATCCACGATGACCGTTTTCCCCTCAAGGGCTTCAACCACCTCAAGGACTGTGATTGTCTCTGGGGGTCTTGCGAGCTGGTACCCTCCTTCAGCTCCCCGCTTTGAAGCAATGAGTCCTGCCGAGCGCAGAGGGATGATGAGTTGCCCCAGGTACTTCTCCGAAATCTCCTCTTTTTTGGCTATGTCCCGCAGGAATACGAATCCCCCTTCCTCGTAGGAGAGGGCAAGGTCTATCATGAGCCGAAGCCCGTATCGGGAACGCGTTGAGAGACGAATCGTCAATCCCTCCCAAAAGCTATAAAAATTATCATTTTAGTAGCATTATAGGAGAAGGAGGGCGAGTTGTCAAGGAGTTGCTTTTAGGAGTGTGCCAGATCAGGAAAAGGCCCGCTGCATTTTCCGAGGCCTCGTTCGCAGGATCACCACAGGGTCGTCGTTCCATCTTGGGGGCAGCCTCTTTTAGTAGCAGGACTTACCCCTGGCAGCGGGGACAAAAGTACGTGTTCCGGGAGCCAATGGTCTTTCGAATGATACTTCCCCCACAATTGGGACAGTGCTCTCTTCCGTACACGAGAAGAAAGTCCTGGAAGTTCCCCGTTTCCTTCGAGGGGCGGCGGAAGTCCCGAATGGTCGTCCCCTTCGCAGCAATGGCTTCCTCAAGGACCCCGAGAATGCTAAAGAAAAGGCGCTCCTTCTCTTCCTGGGTGAGGGATGAGAGCGAGCGCTCAGGATGGAGGCGGGCCCGGAAGAGAATCTCGCTGGCGTAGATGTTGCCGATACCCGCAATCTTCCTCTGGTCAAGGAGGAAGTCTTTGAGACGTCTCTTTCCTCGAAGGAGGGCGGTAAAGTTTTCGAAGGTGAAATCTCGGGAGAGGGGATCGATACCGAGCTCCTCCTCTAAAATTTTCCTGTTCTCAAGGAAAAAAGCTTTCCCGAATTTCCTCGGATCAAGGAAAAGAAGGTATTCTCCTGAGGAAAGCATAAGGCTTACCCGTTTGTGCCGGCGGGGAAAGTCTTCCCGGGTCACCTCAAACTGCCCCGTCATGCCAAGGTGGAAGACGAGAAAGCCTCCCTCTCTGAGGGCAAGAAGGAGGTATTTCCCGAGACGCTCTAAGGCGGCAACAGTTTTACTTTCTATCTCCTCTCTTGGAAGCCTCAGGCGAGGATCCCAGAGGTGAACTCTACAAATCTTTTTCTCTAAAAGAACCGGCTCAAGCTCTCTCCGGAGAACCTCGACTTCTGGAAGCTCAGGCATATCGTAGGTCTTCGAGTAACCTTCTGTTGACCGTAGTACCTCCTTGCAATATAATGATACCACAGCACGCCTCGTGAAAGGAGAAGCAGAATCTATGAAGAGGACCTATCAACCCCATAAGTTGCGAGCTAAAAGGAAGCACGGCTTTCGAGCACGAATGAAGACCAAGGGAGGACAGGAAGTCCTCCGTCGGAGGCGGAAGAAGGGCCGGAAACGCCTCACCGTATGATGGAAACCCTCACAAGGCAAAGGGATTTCGCACGGCTTTTTGAAGAAGGACAGCGGGCAAGTTGTGGCCCTGTCCGTCTTTTTTTCTACCGGCGGGAGACAGGGCCGGTTCGGGTGTGTTTTGCAGGGCGAAGCAAGAAAGCGGTGTGCCGGAATCGTATCCGGAGGAGACTGCGAGAAGCCTTTCGAGTGCACTACTACCCCACTTGGAAGGACAAACCCTTCGACCTTTTCTTCATTGGGGATGAGAGCGTGGCCTCGGTTGATTTCGCTTCCCTTGTCCTCTGGATGGGGGACCTTCTTGAAAGGGTGGAGAAATTAGGTGAGGATCGAAGAAACCCTGGTACGGGGTCTTGACCGGATACTCGTGTGGTACAAGAGATACATCTCTCCTCTTTTTCCTCCGAGCTGCCGTTTCGAGCCTACATGTTCTGAGTATGCCCGGGAAGCACTACGGAAGTATGGGCTCTGGAGGGGTCTCCTTTTGAGTCTCTGGCGAGTGCTCCGTTGCCATCCGTACTCTCGTGGCGGATACGATCCGGTGAAATAACGGCGAAAGGTGATGGGAATGTTTGCGCAGATATGGGATGGTCTTGCTAAGGCGATGGAGTTTGTTCTCCGCTTCTTCTACCAGCTCACTGGGAACTACGGCATCTCCATAATTCTCCTCACAGCGGTTGTAAGGTTAGCGCTGTACCCGGTCATCCACAAGCAAAACCTCTCGGCTCGAGCAATGCAGGAAATTCAGCCAGAAATCAAAAAGCTCCAAGAGAAGTACGGCAAGGATCCCCAAAGGCTCAACCAGGAAATCATGCGGCTCTACCGGGAAAAAGGGGTCAATCCCCTTGGGGGGTGCCTTCCGCTCCTCATCCAGCTTCCCTTTCTTTTCGTCCTCTACCGGGTCCTTGTGACGTACGATTACGGTCAGGCGGGATTCCTGTGGCTTCCGAGTCTCTCGAAGCCCGATCCGTACTACATCCTCCCCTTGGCCATGGGAGCTACGACTTTCTGGCAGCAGAAAATCAGCACACCTCCCTCCGGAGGCGAGGCGGCCCAGCAGAATCTCCTCCTCATGGTTGTGATGCCGGTATTCCTCGTGTTCATCAGCTGGGGTTTGCCTTCGGGCGTGCTCTTGTACTGGTTTGTCTCGAATCTCTTCTACATTTTCCAGCAGTACATGCTTGAAGTGCAGCTTCGCAAAGCAAAACCTGCCTCCCCTGCTCTTCAGGCAGCAAATCCGCGAGAGAGGAAGGGGGGAGAACGACGTGAAAAGAAGCGTTGAGGTTTCCGGGAAAACCCTTGAAGAAGTTCTTGAGCGGGCTTCGCGGTACTTTGACGTTCCCAAGGAGCAGCTGGGATACGAAATCCTTTCCGAGACTAAAGGATTCTTGAGCGTTTTTGTTCCCCGGATGGTGAAAGTTCGAGTTTGGGTTAAAGACGAGGAGGAAGAAACCCAGGAGGTACCGGCAGTTTCTGAGACGCCCAAGTTCTCCGGGATGCAGGAAGCCGTCGAAGGGTTTCTGCGGGAGCTCGTGGCGAGGATGAGGCTTGAGGTTACCGTTGCGGTAACGCAGGATGGTGAGGTGCTCCGTTGCGCCCTCGATGGGCAGGACGCGGGTATTCTCATCGGCCGAAAAGGAGAAACTCTCGAGGCCCTTGAAATTCTCTTGCGGACTTTCCTTGCTCGCCGTGGTTTCGGGGAGGTTTCCCTTGAAGTGGATGTCTCGGGCTACAGGAAGCGTCGGGAAGAGGCGCTGCGAAAACTTGCTCAGCGAATGGCTCAAAAAGTGGTGCGAGAGAAAAAGAAGGTCCGCCTCGCTCCTATGAATGCGCGGGAACGGCGCATCGTCCACATGGCGCTAAAGGATCACCCTGAGGTTGTAACGTACAGTATTGGCGAAGAGCCGAATCGGCGAGTGGTGATTGACCTTAAGGCTGAGAGGAAAGGGCGGTCGCGGCAGAAAAACCGAGCCCGATCGCAGAAGGATGGGGGAGGAATGCCCAGGCTCCATGAGGGATGACACCATTGCCGCTTTGGCCACTCCGCCTGGGGTGGGGGCCATTGGGATTGTCCGCTTGAGTGGCCGGGATGCAATTCGGATTGCGTCCCGGCTTTTTCGTGCCCGCTCCGGAAAGCGGGTTGAGGAGTTCCAAAGTTTTCGAATGTACCTGGGGGAGATTGTGGACCCAAAAACGGGTGAGCCTTTCGACGAAGCACTCTGCGTGGTTATGCGGGCTCCAAAGAGCTACACCTGCGAGGATGTTGTAGAGTTCCACCTCCATGGGGGACCTCTCGTCCTCCGGAAAGCTCTCGAAGCCTGCCTTGGAGAGGGGGCGCGTTTGGCGCGCCCTGGGGAATTCACAGAGCGAGCCTTTCTGAACGGGCGTATCGATCTCACCCAGGCAGAAGCAGTGGCAACCCTTGTTCGAGCTCGGTCGGAAAAGGTTCTCGAGCTTTCTCTGCGGCACCTCAAGGGGGCCTTTGGGGAGAAGGTGCGGGAGTGGGAGAGGCGGCTCCTTCTCCTTGGGGCGTACATCGAGGCTTCCTGTGATTTTCTCGATGCTTCCGTGGAGAACGAGGAAGAATACGTCCGGAAGGAAATTGCCGCTCTTCTTGTCGAAATTAGAACAGAACTTGACCGAAGCAGGCGCCTTCAACCTCTTGAGGAAGGAATGCTTGTCGTCATTGCGGGGAAGCCCAATGTAGGGAAGTCAAGTCTCCTCAATCTCCTTGTGGGAAAGGATCGGGCGATTGTCACCCCTTTTCCCGGAACAACTCGGGATGCCATTGAGGAATTTGTTCTCCTTGAAGGATTTCCCTTTCGCTTCGTGGACACCGCAGGTATACGGGAGAGCGAGAACCCGGTGGAACGGATAGGGGTGGAGCGGGCAAGAAATTACCTTGAGCGGGCCGACTGGATTGTTGTGGTCTTTGACCGGAGCCGCCCTCTTGAAGAGGAGGACGTGCGACTTGCAGAACTCGTCCGGTCTCGTCCTCACCTTGTGGTGCTCAACAAAAGCGACCTTCCTCCGGCGCTCACCCGGGAGGAGGTGGAAGAGCTCTACCCGGGGGAGCCCATCCTCGAAATATCGGCGCTCACCGGAGAAGGACGGGAGGAGCTTTTGGCGGCTCTCTTGAAGCGCGCTCAAGAGACCGTAGGTCCAGAAGAGGACCTCGTTCTCCTTACGGTTCGCCAGAGAGAAGAGCTTGAAGGGATTCTCAGGGTACTCGAAGAAGCGTGGGAGGCCCAGGAGAGCGGTGTACCTCTTGACGTCTTAGGTGTCCTTGTGGAGGAGGCACTTGCGGGAATGCAACGCCTCACGGGGGAACGGATGAACGAAAAACTCCTCGAGACCATTTTCTCCCACTTCTGCATCGGAAAGTGAGTGTTCCACGTGGAACATTCACAAGAGCTCTCGGAGTTTTGCAACGAAAATCCCGTAGTCAGTCCCTAAGGTGGCAAAGTGAATTCCCCGTGTTTCAAGATGCCGCACTTCTTTAGGGTCTGTACCTGCGGCAATGCCGACCGGAAGGTTGTATTCTCGAGCGACAGCAACGATGGTGGTAATGGTGTCCTCAAGGAGGGGATGGTCCATCTGTCCGAGAATGCCCAAAGAGGCAGAGAGGTCCCAGGGACCGATGAAGACCGCATCGATGTGGGGGACGCTCAGGATGGCCTCTAAGTTCTCCACGGCCCGGACATGCTCTATCTGGAGGACACAGAAGACCTCATCGTTTGCCCGACCGATGTACTCCTCCGTTGCAAGCCCGTACCGGGCAGCTCTGCGGGGCCCAAAGCCTCGAATGCCCTTTGGAGGGTAGAGGCAAGAGGCTACAGCCTTCTCCGCGTCCTCCTTGGTAAGGACCCAGGGAATCATGACCCCAAGGGCACCAACATCGAGGACTTGCTTGACGTAGAAAGGTTCGTTCCAGAGAACCCGAACAATGGGGAACGTTTTCTCTCCCTTAAGGGCGAGAAGGTGAAGGGTGAGGGTTTCGATTCCTAAGGGAGCGTGCTCAAGGTCGAAAACGAGGAAATCAAAACCAACCTGGGCGCAGATCTCGGTTACTGCGGGGTCGGAAAAGGTAATCCACGTACCTAAGGCCATAGGACCGTTGCGCAGGCGCTTCAAAAAGTTCTCCTTCATTGGAGTTCCTCAAAATTGACAATTTCCAAAATGTCTCCTCTTGCCACCAGCGCATAGAGGCCCTTTTGGGTGAGGAGCTTCACGGTTGCATCCTGCATGTGCAAGCCGGCGTATATGCCTATAATGGTGGAGCCACTGAGCTCAGGGAGAAAGTGGGGGATTTCTTCGAGTTTGGAGAGAAACATCTCGATGTACTCGGCTCGATCGGGATTAGCCTTGATTTCCACAACAAAGGCTTTCTTGCTTTCCTTGCAAAGGGCAAGGATATCAAGTTCGAGGCTTTTTCCGTTTTTTCGAACGAGCTTTTTTACATCGATAACCGAGGGGATGCACCCGAAGTACTTCTCTATGGCTTTATCTATGGAGGGAGCAAAAATATCCTCGACGAGGGTACCAAGCTTGTTCGCCAGGTTACCCCATTGCCGATTGAGGTTTTCGATACTCCTTTTCGACCACTCCTTAAAATCAAGTATCCCATCTTTGAAGGCTTTCATTTCATCTTTAAAGGACAGCATTTCATCCTTGAAAATTTTCATCTCGTCTTTAAAAACTGACATCTCATTCTTGAAGGCCCTCATTTCCTCCTTGAAAGCTAACATCTCATCCTTGAAGGCTTTCATTTCTTTCTTGAACTCCTGAATCTCTATTTCGGTCTTCTGCTGAACGTATACAAGGCGCATGAGCGCTTCTTCGAGCTTGTCCGCCCGCTCTTTAAGGACTGCCATGAATGCACCACCTCGAGTTCATTGTATCGGATTTCGGCTTCCTGGTCCATCCCTTTTCAGAGGGGACGTTTTTTGGGAATTCCCGGTCGACGAGGGTAACGGGGAGGTGTGGGGCCTTCCTTCCGAACGAGGACAAAAATCGTTTGCCGGGAGAGAAAGGGGATCGGAACCTCCCTGACTTCGACGACGGTACAGCGGAGTACATGTAAAGCGTTTGTTGTTGCTTTCTCAAGCTCTTGGGCAACTCCTGGGCCTTTGTAGAAGAGAGCAAAACCCCCAGGGCGAAGGAAGGGAGTGGTGAGCTCCAGAATCTCCCGTAACTCCCCCAGAGCTCGGGCGGTGGCAAGATCATACGTTTCCCGAATCGCCGGTTCATGGGCTAAGACTTCGGCTCGCCCACAAAGGACCTGGGTATCCTCAAGACTCAGGGCTTGTACGGCCTCTTTCAGGAAGCGGCACTTTTTTTGTGTAGCCTCAAGGAGGGTAAGCCGAAGCCAGGGGGCGACGATTTTCAGGGGAATTCCCGGGATTCCCCCGCCGGTTCCAACGTCGATGAAGTTTTGCGCCTTTCTGAAGACTTCCTGGAAAACCAAAGCGGCGAGGCTATCGAGTACACCCTCGACGAGAATTTCTTCCTCGGTCTTGAATCCTGTGAGATTGCACTCCTTGTTGGTTCTGTGGAGGAGTTGAACAAAGTGGAGAATTTTCTCCTCTTGCTCGCTATTGAGGTCAGGGCAAAATCGAACTATTCCCTCACGGAGCACTGTCCGCAGTTTATCCACAACTTATCCACAACTCCGTTTCCCGTTTTTTCTAAAACATTCCTTGAACAGTCTCCTCAGGCTGTGCTGCGGAAGGGCTTTCTTCTTCGCTTTTTCCTGTGGATATTTTCCGTAAGCTCTTTTTCCTTGAAGAGAGTATACCGAAGGACGCGAGAAATCCACAAGTTATCCACAGAGAAAAAGTCCGGCATAGTTTATAATAGGAGAGCTATGCCGATTCAGGAAAAAGACCGGGTGTACATCTGGCTTGAAGACGGGCGAGATTACCTTGTGCAGGTAGTTCCGGGGAAATCCTTAGGGACTCATCTTGGGAACCTGGAGCTTGCGGATCTCCTGGGACGGGAGTTCGGCGAGTATGTCCTCACCTCGAAGGGCAAGAAGGCCTTCCTCCTGCAGCCCGGTGTAGTGGAGAACATCTTCCACATGCGTCGGCGAACCCAAATTGTGTACCCCAAAGACCTCGGGTACATCCTCCTCATGCTTGATGTGAAGGAGGGGGACCGGGTTATCGATGTGGGGCTTGGGAGTGGTGCAATGTGTGGGGCCTTGGCGCGCCTTGTGGGGAGAGAAGGCCGGGTGTACGCCTATGAACGTCGGGAGGAATTCATTGCTCTTGCGGAAGAGAACCTGAGGGAGTGGGGAGTAGCCGACCGGGTGACCATTCGCCTGCGAGATATCAGGGAAGGGTTCGAGGAGAAAGAGATCGACGCCCTTTTCCTTGACGTTCCAGAACCCTGGGAGTACCTCAGGCAGTGCTGGGAAGCATTACGCGGAGGGGGGAGAATCGCCATAGTCTCCCCCACGGCCGGGCAGGTCATGGAAGTTCTGCGGGGGCTGGAGGCCCTCCCCTTTGTCGATGTTCAGGTGTGGGAGAGCCTCTTCCGAGAGTACAAGCCAAATCCGGTGACTTTCCGTCCCTTCGACCGAATGGTGGCGCACACTACCTACATGATTTTTGCCCGGAAGGTTTTTGGCTGAGTTCTTCAAAGTAGTACCGGAGTTCGACTTTTTCGCCCCGTTTTGCCGACTCCACGGCTGCGCAGGCTAAGGCGAAAGTTTTGATGTTGTCAGAGAGGGAGGTTTCCGGCTCTTTTCCACTGCGAATGGCTGCCACGAATTCCTCTACGACAAAAACCCTTCCGTCGGTTTCGTAGCGGGTGAAGAGAATCTCTTCCCGCCTTCCCTCTTTTCCCTCGAAGAAGAGACGATCGTTCTCAAGGGATAGAGTTCCTTCGCCTCCAAAAAAGCGAATGATACCGTTCCAGCCTGTACGGTACCCTCGGGTTACCCAGCTTCCAAAGTAGTGGACAAGAATCCCGGGGGAGAATACGATGGTCCCTGCCGCAACGGCGTCGCCCTGGAAAGGACTCCAGGAAGGATTTGTGCTTTCCATACGTACGGACTCGGCTTCCTGCCCAAGAACGAAGCGGAGAATGTCGAAGTGGTGAATGCTCATATCCGCAAGGAGAGGATGTTCCATCGAGGTTCGCCATCCCCCAAGCTGCAAAGCTTCGTGGAACTCGTACGTCACATACGCAATCTCTCCCCCTAACTTTTCGGCAAGGGCTTTTTTGAGGGCCCGAATCTCCGGGCGGAATCGGTAATTCTGACTCACTACGTATACTTGCTGTGGGGATTGTACCCATGCGGTGTATATGGCTAAGGCGTTCCGCCAGGTGTCGGCAAGGGGCTTTTCAGAGAGAACGTGGAGGTGAGACGCAAGGGCTTCTTCGGCGATTTCCCGGTGTGCGGCATTAGGAGCGACGATAAGGACTGCCTGGGGGTTAGTGTTCTTGAGCGCCTCTTGCAAGGTGGAGAAAAAGGGAATTCCTCGATCTCCAAACCGTTTCTCGAAACGCTTTCTCGCCTCTTCGCTTGGGTCCACAACGGCACAGAGCTCTACACTGTCGCTCCGCAAGAGAAGGTCCGTCCATCCTTCGCCGAAGAATCCGAATCCTGCCTGCACAAAGGCAACGCGTTCCATAGCTTTCCTCCTTTCCCCTCTTAGGATACCACAGGGTAAGAAGGAAGTGTTCCACGTGGAACATTTTTGGTATAATCCCCGAAAAAGGAGGATTCGCCATGCTCTTTGAGTTTGTAAGGGAGCGAGTGCTCATCTTTGATGGTGCCATGGGTACAAGATTGCAGCAGCTGGGACTTCCTCCTGGACATCCACCAGAGGAGTGGAACCTCTCCCATCCCGATGCGGTGCTTGCAGTCCACGCAAGTTACGTCGAAAGCGGAGCCGACATGATTCAGACGAATACCTTTGGGGGGAACAGGCTCCGCCTGATGCGCCATGGCCTTGAGGATCGTCTTCGGGAAATCTTAACCCAGGGAGTGACTATTGCCCAAAAAGCCCTTCGTCCTGGTGTTCTCCTTGCCGCTTCCTTGGGGCCTCTTGGGGAGTTCATGGAGCCCTTTGGGGATCTCTCAGAGAGCAAGGTACGGGAAGTTTTCTCGGAAGCGGTCCATGAGCTCTATGGGGCTGGGGTGCGCCTTTTCCACCTCGAGACTTTTAGTTTCAGTAAGGAGGCACTCCTTGCTCTTGAGGTGATCGAAGAGGTGGGTGGCGAGGCCATTGTGAGCTTCACCTTTGAGCCTCGAGGAGGGAAAATGGTGACACTCCTTGGAGAAACTCCGGAAGACATTGCGCGTCTTTTCCGGGAGAAAGACAACGTTATCTTAGGGGCAAACTGTGGCACTGGAATCCGAGAGGCCCTGGCAATTTTCGAGGATTACCGGAGAGAGCATCCTGGTCCTTTTTCCGCGAAACCCAATGCCGGTGTGCCCCGTCTCCAGGGAGAAGCAATCATTTACGATGAAACTCCAGAGGACTTCTTCTCCCTGGCGCCACGCTTTTTCGAGCTCGGGGTCCGGATTATTGGGGGCTGCTGTGGGACCCACGAGGGCCATATTGCTGCTTTGAAAAGAGCGCGGGATCTCTGGTCTTCCGGAGGGGAGGAATAACCTCTCCTCCGAGGAAGTGAGCGATTTCCCCAAGTTTTTGGGGTGAGAGTCTCTCTACCCAGTCGCAGGTGGGGTGTCGGTCGAGGCTGTTGAGATGGACTTTCTCTGGGGAAAGGGCTCGGATGTGCTCTTTTAAGGCTTTAAGCTCCTCCTCGGTATCGTTTAGTCCTGGGACGATAAAGACTTCGAGCCAGATATCCTTTGGGAAATGCCTCCGCAAAAGATGAAGGCTTTCGAGGTGCTCTTCAAAAGATAAGGTGGGATGAGGGCGGTTGATGTTCTTGAAGGTTGGCTCTGTTCCGGCATCAAGAGAAGGTATGATGAGGTCGAAGGCCTGAACCTCTGCAAGGAGGCTCCGGTAACGGGCAAAAAGGGTACCGTTGGTGATGAGGACGAGTTGCTTCCCCGGGAAAATCCTGCGCGTGGCCTCTGCGATGGCTCCAAGATGCACATGGAGGGTGGGTTCGCCCCATCCGGCAAAGGTCACGCAGAAAGGTGGGGATTTCTCCAGGCGCCACGCCGCTTCTTTCAGGGTTTCCACCACAAGCTCTGTGGGTAGATACTCCTTCCGTTCGATGACGAGGTTGCGCGTTTTTCCACATTCGCAGTACACGCAATCGAGATTACAGGTCTTGTAAGGGAGGAGATTTACTCCAAGGGAGCTCCCTAACCTCCGGGAAAAAATCGGCCCAAAGACGCACTGTTTTCGCAAGGTCTCGCCTTCTCTCTATAGGTGCTCGAGAAACGTTTTAAACCCAATGAGGATGAGGACTATTCCCCCAAAGATTTCCGGTTTCGCAAAAAGAGTTTTTGCACGCATCCGGTGTCCAAAGGAGACTCCAAAATAGGTCATTGTGAAGGCGAAAATCCCGATGGTCAAGGCTTCAAAGAGAACCGTGTCCCTGAGAAGGGCAAAGGAAAACCCTACTGCCAGGGCGTCAAGGCTTGTGGCAACGGAGGCAAAAAGGAGCAAAAGCCCTCGGCTAAGGTCTGGAAAGGTTTTCGAATCGTCGCGAGAAAGTCCCTCAAGAATCATTCGTACTCCAACAAAAAGGAGAATCCCCAGAACCACGAAGTGGTCGAAAGATGCGATGAATTGGGCTATTTCTCTTCCTGCAAAAAAGCCGAGAAGAGGCATGAGGAACTGAAAGGTCCCAAAAGAAACCGAAAGTCGAAGTTTAGCCCCTAAGGGGCACACCCTCTGGCACATGCCAAAGGCCACCGCTACTGAGAAGGCATCGAGTCCGAGTCCAAAGGCAAGGAGAAAGAGTTCCAGAGTTTTCATGGTGTGAGCTGCACCACCCATACCTTGAGGAGGGGGATAACGAGAGCGCTCAGCGCTGTTGTGGTGGCGATGAGACCTGTGGCGTACTCGTAGTCTGCTCCGTAAAGGCGAGCAAGGAGTGATGATTGCATCATAACCGGCATGGCTGCCATGACGAAGAAGACGTTTCTTGTGAATACAGAGAGAGGAAAGAATTGGGCGACACAGAGGACAAGGAGGGGAGAAACAAAGAACCTTCCAAGGAGGACAAGGCCAAGGTCACGGGTGAACCTTACGTGCTTTGCGCTGATGGTTGTTCCAACGCAGAGGAGAGACAGGGGTGTGGTGAGATTTCCCACCATCTTTGCCGGCTCAAGGAGGAGTTGGGGTAGGGAGTAGCGGAGAAGGACGAGCATCAATCCCAGAAAGAACGCAACGAAAGGAGGGTTCAGAACACACCGGAGCGCTGCCTTAGGGAGGGAGAGTTTCTCCCCAGGGTTTCCCGAGAGGGCAATGCCCAGTGCCCCCAGGGTCCAGAAAAGCGTTGTGTTCACCATGTAGTAGAGAAGGACGAAAGGAGTAGCTTCCTCCCCAAAAAGGGCCTGGCATACTGGAAGCCCCACGAAAATGGTGTTGGAGAGCGAAAAGGCCACGACAAAGATCCCTTTTCGTCTCAGAGGAATGTGGAAGAGATTTGCAAGGCCAAGGCCAAGAAGATACGCAAGGAGCATAGAAACAACCGGGACCGGAAGCCCTCTCCCAAGTTCCAGGAGGCTTTCTCTCGTGAAATTCGTGGTGAGGTTCACAACCATGTACGGGGGCAGAGTAATGGCAACCACAAAGCGGGTCAGGAACTCCGAATTCTCCTTTGTGACCCACTTGAGGGTGGCCAAAAGGTACCCAAACCCAAGGAGAATGAGAATAAGTGCTACGCCTCGTACCGCCTGGAAGAATTCCTGCACCGTTTCTCCCCTCGTTTTTCCCCCTATTATACCTCGCCGTAGAGCCTGCGAATGTCTTTTTCGAGTTTTACGAATGCTGCAAGTACCTTGGGATGGAAATGTTCCGGTCTTGTCCGCCCATCGCCTTCAAGAATTATACGCATGGCCTCTTCGTGTGAGAAGGCTCTCCGGTACGGACGCTCATCCCGTAGGGCATCGTAGGTATCGGCAATCTTGAGGATTTGGGCTTCGATGGGGATTTCTTCGCCCCGGAGACCCTTTGGGTAACCTGTGCCATCGAAGTTCTCGTGGTGGTACAGAGCCATGTTACGGGCGATTATGAGGCGAGGATGGTCAAGGAGCTGCTCAGCAAAAAGGGGATGGGACTTCATGATTCCCCACTCCTCCTCGGTGAGGGGTCCTTTTTTCCTGAGGATTTCCCGGGGGATAAAAATTTTTCCAATGTCGTGGAGACCGGCATAACGGGGAATGTCAGGATTGGTGATCCCCAATTCCCTGGCAATGAGCTCGGCAACTTTGGCTACCCGCTGCATATGCTGTGAGGTCTTCGTGTCGTACCCTTCGGCAATGAGAGCGAGTTTGTGGGCGAAAACGGTGAAGACTTCTTCGATTTCCCTCTGGGAGGCAAGAAGCGCCTCGATGGCTCTTGCTGCTTCCAGAAAGATAGGTGATGAGTTTCTCCTTGCTTGAGGGCCATCCTGAGCCACGGCGTTCAGAATCCTAAGGTCGTGAGCTATCTGGGCGAAGCACCTGCGGTGTTGCTTTTGAAGGTAGAGGAGAAAGAGAAAGCCCCCGGAAAGGAGTGCTCCCGAGAAGACATAGAGGGGAAAGAAGTTAAAAGTGGTGATGGCAAAGAGCGTGGTTGTGGCCCTCCCCAAGAGAGGTACGGCCATGCTTTGCACCGTAACTCGGGACGTAAGGCCAAAGCTCCTTTTTGGGAACTGCGAATACGCTCTTTGAGCCCCTCGGGAAGAGGGGAGAAATTAGGGGCAATGGGGAGAAGATGCGCGGAGTAGAGCCCTATGTCCTCTACGAAGGGGAGTTTTTTGAGGTGGCTGAGGCTATCGAAGAAAGGACGAAGGAAGTCCTTCTGAAGGGTGGCGCCAAGTTCAAGAATGTCTCCCCTATCCGTACGGGTATAGAGGTACATTCGTATGCGTCCGGTGCGGGTTTCTAAGGCAAAAGGATGGACAACAACCGTCTTTTGGGTGAGCTCTTCTTGCAGTGCTCTCCAGAACTTTGGAAAAGCAGAGAGATTGAGTCCCAAATCTTCGGGATAATTGGTGCGGTAGACAACTCCCTGGGGATTGATGAGGTAGTAGTGAATAGCCTCAATCTCGGGAAGGGGTCCTGCCTCGGCAAGCTCTTCTTCTAAGTTTTCAAGATTTTCCCGGAGAACAAGAAGGAGCTTTTCGAGTTCTGGAGCGTACTTCTCGAAGAGGCTTGCCACAACTTCTTGTGCTCCCCGGGCGCCCTCGATGGCTAAAGCTGCAACTGCAGAAGTGATTGCTGTAGAGAAGAAGGAAAGGAAGAGGAGGGATGCGCAGAGGAAGGCAGAAAAGACGAAAAGGACAAGGAACGCACCCCTCCTTTCGGCCCACCGAACGTGTTCTTCAAAGGGTCGGAGTTCTTCAGATTTTGAACTGGGCAAGGTCTTCTTCAAGTTTCCTGGCTAACTCTGCGGTTTCGGTTATGGTGCTATCCATCTCCTGCAGAGCGGCGTTCTGCTCTTCAGAGGACGCCGCCACTTCCTCTGCTGCTGCAGCGTTCTCTTCTGAAATGGAGGCCACACTGCTTAGGGCCTCGTAGACCTCCTCAGCCATGCGGATGACCTTCTTCGTCCGCTCCTCGTTCTCCCGGGAGATGTTCGTGACCTCCTCTGAGAGTCGGGCAATGGTCCCTGCTGCTTCCTCCACCCTCCGGAAGGAGGTGGTGATGCGCTCGGCCTCTTCGGTCACCACTTCGTTGGCGGTGTGGATCTCCTGGAAGGCCTCCCGGGCTCTGGCCACTGCCTCATTCCCTTCCTCCACCCGCTTCTCACTCTCGCCCATGGAGCGCACTGCCCGTTCGGCCTCCTTCTGGACCTCCTGGATGAGGGTGGCAATTTTCTGGGCTGCCTGGGCAGATTCCTCAGCGAGTTTCCGGACCTCTTCGGCCACCACCGCAAAGCCCCTTCCGGCCTCTCCGGCTCGAGCTGCCTCAATGGCGGCATTGAGGGCAAGAAGATTTGTCTCCTCGGCAATCCCGGTGATGAGGTCGGTGATGCTCCCGATTTCCCGGGAACTCGCCCCGAGCTTCTCCACCACCTTCCCCACCGAGAAGACCGATTCCCGGATGCTCCCCATGGCCTTGACCACCTCTTCGAGGGTTTTCTCCCCTCTCTCTGTGGCGGAGAAGGCCTTCTCCGCAGCCTTCCTCGCCTCTTCCAGGTTCTTTCCGGTTTCGGCAATTTCCCTTTCGATGCGCTCCACTTCCTCCAGAGCCTTGGCGGCCTCCTCCACCTGGAAGAGGAGCTTCTCTCCCATGGCTCTCATCTCTGAGAGCAATCCCTCCATCCTCTGGGAGACCATGGTGAGGTTCTGGCTCTGCTCCTCGCTCCCCTTGGCCACCTGGGCAATGGTCTGGGCAATCTGGTCTCCGGTTTCGGCGATTTCCCGGGAGGTTTGCTTCAGATTATCCATCGCTTTGATGATATCCCGGGCAGAAGTGGCAACCTCGCTTAAGAAATGGCACAGAGAGGCCGAGGCCTGGGTAAGAGAGGCCATGAGGTCTCCAATCTCGTCTTTCCGCTTGACCTCCATTCTCTGCGTGAGGTCTCCGCACTCCAGGACCTTCGCGAAGGCGACGCCCTGGCGGAGGGGTACGGTGATGCTTCGGGAAAGGGAGAGCGCAAGAGCTATGGCGGCGATGACAACCAAAGCCACGATGAGGTAGAGCACCCGGTTGAGGGTTGCCTGAGTTCTTCCTACCACTTCAATGCCGTGGGCAAAGTGGTTGCGAACATCTTCGTTTATGGCCTCCATGGCCTGGGTTATTTGCTCCTCGATGCCCCGCATCTCTTCGATTGCCCGGCTTATCTGTCCTTCAAGGAGGGCAAGGTTTTTGTCGAGTTGCACCACTTCCTGCCAGAGGGATTTGAGGGGTTTGAAGCGGTCATTGACGATGGTTTGAGCTGCCACTGCAGCGTAAACATTGAGGAAATCCCCCTCAAAGAACTTGGTAAGCACTTCAAAGTTTTTATCCACTGCCTCTTGGGCTTTTGCCTTAGCCTCACCGGAAAGAAGGAGGTAGTTTTTCCGGTCCTGGTTCAAGTTGTAGAGGCGGTCCACCCATTTGTCAAGGCGCAGGGCGTTTAGGGTGCTCTGGAGGGAGCGGTAGGCCCGGTAGAACTCCATGAATTCTTCGTCGGTACGAGTGGCACCGGGGGTGTACATGGAATTGAGGAGGACCTCGGTCTTTGCACGGAGGGTATCGAGTCGCTCAAGGATGGTTTTCTTCGTTCCTTCCGAAAATTCGGCCTGTTCCAGGTCCTTCCTGAAGCTGTCAAAGTACGAGCCTATGTTCGCCCGGGCTCGATTCTCTTCTTCACCACTGTAGAAGGAGCGGAAAAGCCAGAAGTAGATTTCGTTCAGGGGATCGCCTTGCTTGGCGATAATGCCCCCCACGATGCGGACAAAGTTCACAATGGTGTTTGCCGGCTCATCCATGGCAACGGCCTTTTCGTTTCGGGTATTCAGGACTGTAATCCGTTCTTGCCAGGACTTCCGAAGAGCCTCGGCTTTCATGACGTGGGTCGCCTCGAGGGTGCGGAGTTCCTGGAGTTTTGCGGCGAGGTCACTCCCCTCAGGAAGAGGCGGAAGCACATAGGGGAATCCTTCGGCGTTCCAGAGTTCCCCGTACCGGGAGGTGAACTCCTCCGAGGCACTCCCAAGGCGCAATGCCTCAAGGTACATGGTGAAGCGCTTGTCGAGGTTGTCAAAAGATGCATCGTACGTCTTGAGCTTCTCGAGGTCCTCTTCGGCAAGGTACGAGGAAATAAGGGCATTGTAGTTCGCGATGATATCCTTGAGGCGGGAGGTGGCAAGAAGGAGTGGGAAGGACTCTTCGACTTCCTTAAAGGTGGTATTCACTTCACTGAGGGCAAAAAGGGCCACAAGACCTATGACGCCAGCGAGAACGGCAAGGACGAGAAATCCAAGAGATACCTTTGTTCGGATTTTCAAGCCGAAAAACCCCCTTTCTCGTTCTCTTCCTTGTTTATCGGCGGAATCCCCAGGAACTTAAGGGGGATGGAAGGAAAATTTTCTTGAAGTGCCTATGGGAAAATGAACATGACCTTGCACCCTTCTTGCGTACGGGCAACTC
>JACIZN010000003.1 GCA_014359405.1 Candidatus Caldatribacterium sp. | reverse complement strand
AAAGCTTTTGTACCTGGTTTTGAGTTATCTGGACGAGGCCTGGGGAGCGCGAAAGCTCAGGGGATTTGCGGAAATCGAGACGGGGAGCTACAATGCTGGCCGGACACAATAAACGAGACACTATGAAAAATCCCCTCAAGGCCTCTTGTTTTTTGAGGACTCATTTAGGTAGAATCTGAGTAAAATCGAGATTAGGATATGCGCCATGAAAGCCAAGAGAGAAGCTGCTGCCGAAGGTTTGTACTCTCTTTCCGAGCTCGCAAAGGAAGCTCCTCCCCTTGAAGGAGTTCCCACAGGAGTTCCCGGCCTTGACTCACTTTTCTTCCGCCTGGCCTTCGAGAAGGATAAGCCCAAGAGGATTCCTCTCCCTGGCTTCCCTCGTTTTGCGGTAATTCACCTTACCGGGGTTCCGGATACCGGCAAATCCCTTATAGCCGAGCAGTTTGCGCTTACTCAAGCAAAAAGAGGGGAAAAGGTTCTCTTCGTCACCGTGGAGCTGCCGGGACCTTTCCTTGTCCAGAGCGTTCGCGAGCGAGCAAGGGTTCTTGATATCCCCTGGGAGAAAGCCACAGAGAACATTCTCCTTGTCGATGCAGCGAAGCATTTTGAGTTACGGGAGGATGTTCTTGCTCTTTCTGCCCTTATCGAACGGGTTGTGCAGCGGGAAAAAGTGCAGCACGTGGTTATCGATTCCATAACCGGTCTCTACGAAGGGAAGGAAATGATGGCTCGGAGCATTGTTCGAAGACTCTACCATACCGTGAAATCACTTTACCAGACGGCACTTTTTGTCTCTCAGAAACGGTCAAGTCACGAGGAAACCTCTGCAGAAGCAGCAGGAGGATACGCGGTTCCTCACATCGTGGACTGCACGATTGTTCTCTCTAAGTTTGTTGTGGCCACAAAACAAGCAAGTACTCTGTATGGAAGACCAGTGGGGGATGTTGTGCGAACTCTTCGGATTGATGGATGCAGAGTCTGCGGACACGATACGAGGACCTATCTTGCTGAGATTACCGAGGAGGGAGTTTTCTCCTTAAAGGGACCGCTCTTCCAGGAAGGGAGGGGTGAAGCGTGAAAGAAGTATCGCTTGAGAGCTTTGGAAAGTTTCGGAACATTGTGGAGGAAGAGTTGGCGTACCGGGTTTTCGAACGGAGCCTCCGTCTCCTTGGAGGACCGAGAAAGATTATCCTCTACCAGCGCCTAACATGGGTATCTTCCCTCCTTGAGGCTGCTTTAGTTCTCGTGCTCTATCGGGTCTTCGAGAAGACGCCGGAAGAAATTGCTGAGGAGCTCGGCATTAGTGTGCAGACGGTGCGGAACATCCTCCGGGCGGATCCTGAGAGAGCGCTCCAATACCTTGAGGAAAAACTCGAGGCAGAGGATAGGGAAACGAAAGGGGTTCATATTGCCGGAGGTTTGGCAAAGAAAGCCTTTGAGGAAATAGAAACCAGGGGATGGTAATGGCCTGAATTGTGACTTTGAAGAGGCAAGGGTTTGCGCTTTTTGAAGCCATTCTTGCAGTTGCAATTTCTTCCCTTCTTCTTGTTCTTACCGTTCCTGTCCTTTCCCGTCTCCGGGAAAAATTACTCCTTCTCGGTACAGCCTACCAGGTGGCAAGCGTCATTCGTCTGGCTCGTATTGAGGCCATAGAGGAAGGGATGCAGACAAGGGTTCTCTTTGACATTGTGGGCAATTCCGTGGTTTTCCGGGGGAAGAGGGGGTTAATGAGGCACAGAATGCCGGATGGCGTTTCTCTGTACACTACGAATTTTCCATCCCACGAGCTCTTGTTTTTCTCGCGGGGAACGCCCCAATGTGGAGGGACTGTTGTGCTGAGAACGAAAACAGAGCGAAAGTACGTTATTGTTGCTCCAGTCACGGGGAGGGTGCGTCTCAGTGACACACCACCACCGCCGATGTAAGGGGAACTACGGGGCAATGCTTCTTGGAAGTATTATGGCTCTGGGTTTTCTCCTTGCCCTTTTGGGGATTGCTCTTGCAGGGGTTCGAAATTCTGTGAAATTTCGGGAGCTGGCGGAACTGAAGACCGAGGCTCTGCTGCATGCTGTGAACACCATAGAAGCATTGAAGGTGGACGAGAACCCGGTGGCGTCATCAAGGAAGGAGGGGAGATGCATTGTTCGGTGGAATGTCCAGGAATTCACTCCCTCAACGTTCCTCCTTGAGGTTTTGGTGGAGAAGGAAAACGGGCAGAGGATTCTTGTACTGCGGACGCTCCGAAAGAAGAGGATTCATGCTCCTTGAGGTTCTTTTGAGTGTAACCATCGGTATGATGGTTATCTGTGGAGCTTTCGGGATTAGCGCTTGGTGTGTGAGGACTTTTGTCTCGAGTCTTGCGGATATCGAAGAGAAAGAGTATGCCCTTTCTGCGATACACGCTGTTTTCCACTTTGTACGGTATGGGAGTAACGTCGTACCCGTAGAGAAGGGGAAGAAGTTGCACGTTCTTTTGGGGAACAATTTGGTTACCTTGTACAGGTCTGGCGGTACCTTCTTTCTGGGCTACCAGAGAGGAACAACGGCAAACCCCCTTGCTGGGGATTGCACAGATGCAGTCTTTACTCTCTCCGGAAACCTTCTCCAGACGACCCTTGCCTTTAGGGACAGAACTTATGTTCTTGAAGTTGCGCCGGAATACTTTACGAAATAGAGAAAGAGGAAACGTTTCCATTGTGGCCTGTATTTTTGTTCTTTTTGTTGCCTCTTTCCTTGTTCCTTTCTTCTCAGAAGTTGCTCTCCATGGTCGCGTTGTTGCATCTTACGTTGAAGAGTGCCGGAGGGAGTATGAGAGAGAAGGTGTTCTCGTCGAGGCGGTAGCCCTTCTTGAGGAAAGGGGTAAGGGGTTTACGGGAGAGGATATTCCCTCAGTTTTTGTGCCTTCCTACACCTTCACTATCAGTAGTGATACAATTACTGTAAAACCAAAGGGGGGTACAACCGTAGTACTTCAAGCCCGGATTCGGTGGGAAGGGGATAGAGTTGTCGTGGTTGCAGCTGAAAACGAGTTCATTCGACCTTTCTTGAAGTGAGTGAAGAGCGTGCTTGGTATTGACACCGGTTCTTACTCCCTGAAATTTTGCCTGAGTGAGCGGCAAGGTTCGAGCTTTACGATTGAAAAGGTTGGAGAGCTTGTCATCTTTACAGGAGAAGCGGAGAATCCTGCATTTTCGCCATCGGATGTTCGCCTTTTCCTTCAGCGGAACCGCCTCCCAAAAGAGGCAGTGTTCTCCTTTTCCTATCCTCAGATGGTCTTGCAGCGGATGAATTTCCCCGAAATGTCTCCTGAAGAGCTTGAAAACGCAATTCAGTGGGAAGCCCATTCTCTTATCCCTGGAGAGGAGAGTTTCCAGGTGAGCTGGAGCATCCTCAAAAGAGACAATGGGAGTATGGATGTGCTCTTTGCCGCCGTTCCTTCACCTGCTGTAGAGGCGTACGTGGACACTTTTGCCCGGGCCGGGATATGGGTAGAAGCCGTAGAGCCCCATGTTATGAGCCTCACAAAGGGTTTCCTAAGCCTTCATCCGGAACTTTTTGAAGTTGCTTTCACCTTGGTTGATGTGGGCTTTGAGAAAACCACAATCGTTTGCTTCGGGGACCAGAACGTTCTCTTTTCCCGGAATTTTGGTTGGGGTATGCGAAAAATCTGGGATGTTCTCCAGAAGAAATTCCATCTTTCTCCAGTGGAAACGCTTGAAATTCTCCGCCGAAGCGAAGCTCCGTATCAACTTGAGGAGGCTGTACCCTTAGCTTCACAGGATCTCTTTCTCGAACTCAAGCGTTCCTTCACCTTTTTCCAGGCAGAGTTTGGGTCTCGCTTACTCGAGAAGATTTTCCTTTCAGGTGGCGGAGCGCTGTGTAAACCCCTTCGAGACTACCTGAGCGAGGGGCTTTCTCTAACCTTTCAACCGTTGCGACCACTTTTTCTTGAAGGCAAGGAGTCAATCCCTTCAGAGCGATTTCTTGCAGCGGTGGGAGCATCGCTATGGAAGTGAGAGTCCCCTATCGAGTTGCCCTCAATCTCCTTCCCAAAAAGTACGTTGCTCGAAGGACTCCAAATTGGATTCGGCTCTTTTTCGTCATTGTGCTACTGGTGTTCTCATCTTTCTACCTTTTTTCCTATGGCCTTTTGAGCATACGGGTTGAAGCCCTCAGTCAGGAGGTTGGAACACTGCAGCTTCAGGTAGCTCGCCTTCGAGAAGAGGAGCAGAGACTCAGGAAGGTTCAGGAGGAGGTTGCCCGGGTTGAGGAACGGGTTCATCTCCTTGAGTCGCTTGTCAAGAGAGAACAGGATTGGCTCCGGTTCTTTGTGGTTCTTGAGGAAAACATGCCTTCTGACCTCGCTCTTTCGGAAATCCGTTGCTCTTCGGAGAAGGTTGAGTGTCGGGGTCGGGCAAGGACCGTGGCAAGCATTGCAGAATTCATAAGCGGTCTTTCCCAGCACTCGGAACTTTTTGCAAATGTGGAGTTCACCTCGCTTGCTCTTGGCAGAGACAATCTCTATGAGTTTGGCCTGATGCTGGAGCTGAAGGGTCGATGAGAATCCAAAACCACTGGGCAGTATACCTCCTCCTCTGGACAGGTTGCCTCTTTGGTTTTCTGTACTTTGCACTCTTTCCCCTGCAAGACCGGTTTCGAAGCCTCGAGGAAGAGAGGAAGAGGCTCCACCAGGAGGTGACTGCTCTCGAGAAGAGAGTGGCAGAGCTGCGGAGGCTGGAGAAAAAACTCGAGGATCTCGAGAGCCTTGTACAGGTTCTTTCGCGCCGTCTCCCCGAGGAGAAGGACATTCCGGACCTCCTCATCATCGTCGAAGACGCTGCCTTCCTTTCCTCTCTTGAACTCCTCTCTTTGAAACCCGAGCCGTTGCAGCCCCAAGAAGGCTACACGGAAATACCCTTCTCTGGTTCGGTTCGAACCTCTTTCCACAGCTTTCTTTCCTTCCTCAACTACCTCCGTCAGTCTCCTCGTCTCATCCAGGTCCAGGGGTTTTCTTTCCAGAGTGAGCAGGAAGCTTTCCGAGTGGACTTCTCCCTTTCCACCTATCTCCTCGGGGGGCAGAAGAAAAAATGAAGGGAAGGGATGTGTTTTTCATTATAGCTCTGGCTTCTGCGGTTGGGGTTCTTGGTTTTTGGAGCCTCCGTCTTGTTGAAGTGCTCCAGGCGTCTTCCTTGCCTGTTCCGGAAAACCCAGGGGCAAGGGGACTTGTTTTTTCTCTCCCCGAATCTCCCGAAGTCACCCAAAAGGAAATTTTTCTCGCCCCTCTTGGGGAGGAAGAGATTGCGAACCTGCGAGACATCTTTGTTTTTGAAGAAGCTCCTTCAGCCTTTGGAGGAGAAGAGGTGGTGGTCTCTTCCGGAGTTCCTGAGGAGGAGGTATTTCCCACTATTACCATCAAGGGTGTTGTTCTGTCTCCCAAAAATCAGGTTGTCGTAGTGGAGGTTGACGGGGAAATTTTCTTCCTCACACCTGAAAAGCCCTTGTCAGGGGAGCTCAGGTTGGTTAAAGTAGACAAAAAGCAAGTTGTGCTTACATATCAGGGGAGGGAATTCGTATTTTCGCTCGAAGAATAGTACTTTTTGCGCTCCTTTGCCTTAGCCTTTTCGTCTCTCCGGCATTGCCTCTTGAGCTTCGGGATTTCTTCTTCCGGGCCGATAGCAATGAAATCAAGCTCACTTTTAAGTTCGACGCTCCCTGTACCTGGGAGGATGTCTCTCCCGATCCGTACCACGTTGTCCTTGATATTGCTGGAGCCAAAAGAGGGGTTCCCTATGCCGAGCGGCCGATGCATATTGGCCCGGTGCAGAGTATTATCTTCCGGGAAGAGGAGGGGAACCTCAGAATCTGGATAGAGCTGAAGGATTCTGTCCCTTACGAGGTGTACGACGAAGCAGGTGGTCGGCTCGTGAGTGTCCTCTTCAAGGGTCCTTTTGCTCCCCCGGGAGAGGAAGAACGCTTCTCCTTTAGTTTCCGAGATGCCGATATCAGGGACGTTCTCCTTGCCCTTGCCAAGGCTAAAGGTGTGAATATCGTCGTGGATGACTCTGTGCAGGGAACCATTACGCTCTCCTTTGAAAACCTCACTTTCGAGCAGGCCTTGGGATACATTCTCACCATGAAGGGACTTGGTCAGGTGCGCTTTGGGAACAACATTATCGTGGCGGAGAAGAGTAAGCTTGAGGAGAACTTTGGGCTTCTGAGGATTCAGCGGTTTCCCTTGAAGAGCATCGATCCCGAGAAAGCAAAAGAAATTATTAGCCTCATCGTTCCACCAGAACGCGTTGCTGTTGACACCGTAGGTCGAGCACTTGTCATTCGGGGAAGGGAGGAGGAGTTCCAGAAAGTTGCGGAAACTCTGGAGAAAATAGACGTTGCCCTCGAGACAAGAGTTTTTTACCTTTCCAATAACATCTACGAAGACGAGGAGCAGCTTAAGAAAGTTAGAGAACTCCTCAAGATTGTTATACCCGAGGAGGAACGGGTGAACTACGACTTTGCCCAGAAAGCTTTCGTCGTTCGGGGAACTCCAGAGGAAATGAAGGCCGTTGCAGAGTTGCTCTCTAATCTCGACCGGAAACTCCCTCAAGTCATGATCGATGCAAAGCTTGTGGAAATTAACCGAGAGAAAGTAAAAGACCTTGGGGTAACCTGGACCGTCGGTGGAAAGGAAGGGGAAATCACCTTTGGGGAACTCAGCATCGGTGGACCTATGGAGCGCCAGGACCTTGTGGAAATGACCATTAAAGCCTTGGAGAAGAAGAATCTGGCAAGATTAGTTGGAAACCCGAGGATTCTGACGTTGAGTGGTAAGACGGCAACAATTCATGTGGGAGACGCTATCCCTTACCGCGATCTTGAAATCGATGAGGAAGGACGTCTTATTCCGGGAAAACTGCAATTTCTGGAGGTAGGAATCACCCTTAAGGTAACCCCAGTTCTTACCCAGGAAGGGACAGTTGTGGTCCATGCCAAGCCTGAAGTAAGCACCTATATCGAGCGAGAGTACGTTTTGGCTGGCTTGACATTTAGGGATCCCCAGAAGACGGTCAAAAACGCCGATACCACTGCCCGGCTACGTCCTGGAGAAACTTTGGTCATCGGCGGGCTCATCCGGAGCGAGGACATCGAGAGAATCACCCGAATACCTATCCTCAGCGAGCTTCCTCTCCTCGGAAACCTCTTTGTGCTTCGGAGCAGGACCCACAAGGAGACGGAGCTCGTTGTCTTCCTCACTCCTCACGTCATTGAGTACTGAAGGAGGGAAAGGATGAGGAGGAAAGCATTTTTTATCTGCCTTACCGTGAGCGTGGCGGCTTTGCTCTTTCTTTTTCTCCCAGGTTGCGGCTGGTTTTCGGATAACCCTATGTTTCCCAAGGCAAAGGTGAGTATCGTCGCAGATGTGAAGGTTTCCTCTCTTTCTGCGGCACTTGCAGGGGAAACTGATTCTGAGTCTGATTCCGATTCTGATTCTGAGTCCGGGTTCTCGAGAAACTGGGGATGGACTGAGTTCACCTTTACTCCTTTGAACAGAGTCGGAGTGAAAATCACTCAATGCCGCTTAGAGTATAAAAAGACCGATGGAACAGCGCTTGCGTCGTTGACGAGAACTATAGAGATGAGTATCGACGTTATTCCTCCCCAAACGCCCATGGCCTCTGTTGCCGGTGTAGAAACTGCCTCTGTGAAATGGTCGGTTGACCTCCTCCCGCCGGATGTGGAGGCGTACCTGAGGTCAAACCGCATACCTGGGGTGATTGTCAGCGTAACCTTTTACGGCGTGGATTATGCGACGCACTCGGTGCAGTATCGAGGGGGAGACCTTGCGTTCAGCATACTCGAGGGCTTGCTTGATTTAACGCTTGAGTTTTTCTGTAGTGCAGCTGACTGTCCCGCCGGTTGTTCCGATTCGTTCCGTGTTGGCTGCTATCTAAAGGTGGACGATGCTTCAATGGTTACGAAAGTGGTGTTCTCTATCAACGGTGAACCTGCAGGGGTAGATACAACGCCGCCCTTTATATCGGAGAGCGTACCAGTGAGCCTCAGCGATACCGTTGCTGCTGTCGCCGTGGTGTACGACATCAACGGGGGCGTGTTGACGGTAACCACCAAGAGGGAAGAAGTGCAAGAAATATGCCAGCCTGAATCTGATTGAGAAATCCCGTGCGTTCCGGTATCGCCCTTCTTGGTTTCATGGGATGTGGCAAGACCACTGTTGGCCAAAGGGTGGCGGAGATAACCGGCTGGCGGTTCTACGACACCGATAGAGTCATCGAAGAACGAGTGGGTCTTTCCATTCCGGAAATCTTCTCTCGCTACGGTGAGGAGTATTTTCGTGAACTCGAAACAGAAGTCCTTGAGGAACTGGTGAAAGAGCGAAATCTTGTCCTTGCCACCGGTGGGGGTCTTCCGTTGCGAGAGAGGAATAGGGCCATTCTCTGGGAACACTTCCTGACCGTCTTCCTTCGCGTTTCCTTCCCCCTTCTTTTTGAACGTATCCGGGGAAGTTCGCATCGTCCCCTCCTCAGGAAGTACGCAACCTTTGAAGAGCTCGAGGCTCTCTACTTAGCGAGACTTCCCTACTACGAGAAGGCCCATGTTATAATTGATGCGGATTTCTTGACCGAAGAGGAAGTGGCCAGGGAGATTATCCGTCGTGCGCGAGATTGTGGTGTCCTTACCTGAGGGAAGAACGTACCGAGTGCTCATCGATGCCTCCCTCTTTTCCTGGGATGGGTGGCTATCTCGTATCCTCTTTCCTTCCCCTCGGGGTGTCATACTCACGAATGACCGGGTGGGGGAACTTTATGCGGAGAAGGTGCAGGAGTTCTTTGCCCGTCATGGATATACTGTTGACACTATTGCTATCCCTGATGGAGAGGAGCATAAGAACCTCAAGACCGTTGAAGAAGTGTACCACAGGCTCCTTGCCCTTGACCTTGACCGGAAATCCTTCCTCCTTACCCTTGGGGGAGGAGTGGTTACAGACCTTGGGGGATTTGTGGCCTCGACATTTCTTCGGGGCATTGCGTACTACCAAATCCCCACAAGCCTTCTTGCTCAGGTGGACAGTTCCGTAGGCGGGAAAACGGGAGTAAACCTTGAGGAGGGGAAGAATCTCGTCGGGACTTTCTACCAGCCCTCGGGAGTTCTTGTGGACCTTTCCTTTCTCTCTACCCTTCCGGAGCGGGAGTATCGGGAAGGCCTTGCTGAAGTGGTAAAGGCAGCGCTCCTTGAAGGGGAAGAGTTCGTGTCTTTTCTTCTCGCCAACAGAAGGGAAATCCTGCAAAGAGAAGAGCGTGTTCTTGAGGAGACGGTTGCGAGAGCCATTGCCTACAAGAAGGGGATTGTTGAGAGGGATGAAAAGGAGAAGGGTTTACGAAGTGTCCTCAATTATGGGCACACCATAGGGCATGCCCTTGAGAAGGCCACAGGATATGGGGTTCTCCGTCATGGGGAAGCAGTCGGTGTAGGAATGCTTGGGGAAGCAATCCTGGCGGTGAGGATTGGAGTGAGTACTGAAAAGATGTGTGATTTGCAGAGGAGGATGCTTGAGGAGTTTGGGCTTCCTCTCCGGGTTCCTCGAAAAGTTGGAGCAGAGGAATTTCTCTCTGCCCTTCGGAGGGATAAAAAGAAGGGAGGAGGGAAGGTGCGCTTTACCCTTCTTGAGTGTCCGGGAAAGCCGATTTTAGGGGTAGAAGTGGAAGAAGAGATGGTGCTTCAGATTCTTCCAGAACTCTGTGAGGTGCAGGTGTGAGACTCCTTTGCATCCTTGGGCCGAATCTGAATCTTCTTGGAGAACGAGAGCGGAATATCTACGGGACGCTTTCGTTTAAAGAGCTGGTCAGTCTCCTTGCGGAAGAGGCGAAACGACGAGGAATGGAGTTAGAGGTTTTTCAGTCGAACCACGAGGGAGCAATCATTGACAAGATTCACGAAGCACGGGGAAAGTGGGATGGAATCATCATTAATCCTGGAGCGTATACTCACTACAGTATTGCCATAAGGGATGCTCTGAAAGCGGTGGGTATTCCAGCTATTGAAGTCCATATGTCGAACATTTACGCTCGGGAAGAGTTTCGTCACCATTCGGTTACTGCGCCGGTCTGCTGGGGACAAATTACCGGCCTTGGGTATTTTGGGTACATTCTGGCGATGGAAGCTTTTGTGCTGAGGGGGAGAGGAAATGGTGTTCAAGAGACGTCTTGAGCGGTTGCAAGAGACACTGGAAGCTCCACTCCTTGTTCTCTCCCCGGGGAATCTCTTCTACCTCTCGGGGTTTCGCGGGTCACTGGGGTTTTTGCTTGTGCCCCCCGAGGGTAAGCCCTTTTTCTTCTGCGATGGGAGGTACGCCATCCAAAGCCGTGAGGAGCTTGCCATAGAGGCAGAGATTGTAGAATTTGAGCACGATGTGGTGGAAGCTATATGCGATGTCTTTTTCTCCCTTCACTTTGATCGTCTCACCGTTGAGGATGCAGCAAGCGTGAGTTTTGCCCGTCGCTTTGAGGAGAAACGATGTCCTGTTTCTTTCTCTCCCTCTCCGGTGTATACTTTTCGTGCTGTTAAGGACGAAGAAGAGCTCAGAATCATTCAACGGGCCATCGCGATTGCAGAAAATGCCTTTCGAAAGGTGCTTCCCTTTATCCAGGAAGGAGTAGAGGAGAGGGATATTGCCGCTGAACTTGAGTACGAGATGCGAAAGCTTGGGGGTGAAGGGGTAGCCTTTCCGACTATTGTGGCTTTTGGGAAGCGGAGTTCCCTTCCCCATGCCCGTCCGACTTCCTGCAAGGTCGAGAAGGGGAAGTGGGTCCTGATTGATTGGGGAGTACGGGTCGATGGGTACTGTGCGGATCTCACAAGAGTTATCCCGGTGGGTGAGGTTACAGACCCCCGCTTCGGAGAAATTCTTTCGGTTCTTCGTGAGGCACAGCAAATTGCCCTCTCCTCCCTTCGCGAGGGAGTGGAGGGAGGTCTTGTGGATCAGAAGGTACGAGAGTTCTTTCAAGAGAAGGGAATTGAACAGTACTTCACCCATAGCCTCGGACATGGAGTCGGCATCGATGTTCATGAAGAACCCAAGCTCAACACAAGGAGTAGGACTGTGCTTCGTTCAGGGATGGTTGTGACTGTTGAGCCCGGAATATACATTCCCGAATGGGGTGGCGTGCGTCTTGAACACATGGTGCTTATCACCGAGCACGGTTGTGAGACCTTAGATACACTCCCTGAAACTTTCTTTTAGGGAAGGAGGCGAAAACGATGCCCGATTTCATCTCGAGTAACGATCTCCGAGTGGGAACCTGCATCGAGGTCGATGGGAACCTCTACATTGTGACGGCTTTCCAACACACAAAAGTCGGCAAATGGGGGGCTATTATTAAGACAAAGCTTAAGGACCTGAATACCGGGCTTGTGGTGGAGCGAAGCTTCAGGGCAGGTGAGAAGGTCGCTCGAGCTCTACTTGAGGGGAAGAAAGCCCAGTTCATGTACCGTTCTGGGTCGGATTTCCATTTCCTCAACCTCGAGACGTATGAAGAGGTTGTCCTTCCCGAGGAGATTGTGGGCGAGAACCAGGATTTCCTCGTTGAAAATCTCGAGGTAGAACTCCTCGTGTACGAGGGGAGATACATCGCAGTGAATGTCCCTCCCTTTGTGGACCTTGAAGTCGTTGACACACCACCTGGGGTTCGAGGAGATACTGCCTCTGGGGGTTCAAAACCGGCAACGCTTGAGACAGGCCTTGTCATTCAGGTGCCCCTCTTTGTTAACCGGGGGGATCGTGTGCGTATTGACACGCGGACGCGGGAGTACTTGGAGCGGGTGTAGAGGGGTGGTGGATTGCGGGGTTTTGAGGTCCTTCTTGAGGACGGAAGAATCCTGTACTCTCCCAGGGTTCTCCAAAAGCTTGTGGAACAGGTGTTGCAAAGTATTAGCGGTGTAGGTTCTCTTGAGAAAAGTCCTGAGGAGAGTATCCGTGTCGAGGCACGAAAGGAGTTTGTGTCTCTCAATCTCTTCCTCATTTTTACCCTTGAGCGGAGGGTACCCGAGACAGCCTGGGAAGTCCAGAAGAAAATCAAGGAAAAAATCGAAAAAGAGACTCTCCTCAAAGTAGAACACATTAACATCTATGTGCAGGGCTTTGAAGCCGGGAGGGTGGGAGCCTTTTCCCTCCAAGGGGTCAAAGGGACATGAGGAGGAAGGCTCGAGAGCTGGCTCTGCGGGTCCTTTTTGAGAAGGATTTGCGTCGGAGAAGGGTTGACGATATTCTCCCTTACGTGTCTTTGCCGCCTTCCTGGGATGAGGATACCCGGAACTTCTTCCTAACCCTGGTTAGGGGAGTTGAGGAGAAGGAGAGGGAAATCGACCAGCTGATTTCAGAAGTGACCGAGGAATGGCCACTCCACCGCATGGCGACTATTGATCGAAACATCCTCCGTATTGCTACGTATGAGATCTTCTTTTTACCTGAAGTACCATCCAGTGTCTCCATCAATGAAGCCGTGGAGTTGGGGAAAAAGTATGGTACGGAGGAGTCTGGAAAGTTTGTGAATGGGGTTTTAGGCCGCTTGGTGCGACAGCTTGAGAAGAGTAAGAAAGCCTAAAGGAGTTAAGAAGAATGAGTGTTGAGGAACTCCTTGCAAGAAATGCCCAGCTTGTTGAGGAATTCACAAGGGAGCATCTCCCGCGCACGGGGGTTCCCCAGATTCTCTGGGATTCAGTGGTGTACGGGGCGACCGGAGGGAAAAAGCTCAGAGCTTCACTTCTTTTTGCTACTGCTCAGGCCTATGGTATTCCCGAAGAAAAGGTGCTTCCTTTAGCGGCAGGAATTGAGATGATTCATTCCTTCTCCCTGGTGCACGACGATCTCCCCTGTATGGACAACGACGATTTCCGGAGAGGGAAGCCGAGCCTCCACAGGGCCTTTGGGGAAGCCATGGGAGTTCTTGCTGGGGACGCTCTCCTTGTGGAAGGGTTTCGGATGTTTGTGGGGGATCGGGTGTTTCTTAAGACCTTTGGTACCCGTAAGGTCACCGCTATCTTGCAGGTGCTTCTTGAGGCTCTGGGCAATCAAGGAATGGTTGGTGGACAGGTTCTCGATCTCCTCTACCAGGGTAAGGAGGTAACTGAGCAGGAAGTGTTCGAGATATACCATCGCAAAACTGCCCGTTTCATTCAGGCTCCGATTCTCTGCGGAGGGATTCTCGGAGGCGCCCCCAGAAAGGAGAGGAATCTTCTTGCTCGCTTTGGACTCCTTCTTGGGGAATGTTTCCAGATAAAGGATGACCTCCTCGATGTTACGCAGGAAAGCGCTCGTCTTGGGAAGACTGCGGGAAAGGATTTGGTGCAGGGGAAAGCAACCCTTGTTCGGGTGTGGGGCATAGCAAAGGCAGAAAAAATCATGAACGATCTCTTCGAGAGAGCCTGCCACATTCTTGTCTCTCTGCCTCGGGATTTTACAACGCTTCTTGCTCTATCGCACTTTGTTGTTACCAGGGACCGCTGAGGGATGAATCGGGTTCGCCTTGATGTTCTTTTGACACAGCGCGGTCTTTGCGAGAGCAGGGAAAAAGCGCAACGTCTCATTCTTGGGGGAAAAGTTCGGGTGGAGGGATTTTCCGGAATCCTCAAGCCCTCAACCCTTGTTCCCGAAGATGCTCCTCTTGTGCTCCTTGAGCCACCAAAGTACGTGAGTCGAGGTGGGGAAAAGCTTGAGTGGGCACTCCGGGCATTTCAGATTGACCCTTCAGGTCTCACTTTTGCCGACATCGGAGCTTCTACCGGGGGTTTCACCGACTGTCTTTTGCAGCATGGAGCCGCAAAGGTCTATGCAATCGATGTAGGGCGAGGGCAACTCCACGAAAAACTCCGTGCTTCCCCTCAGGTTGTGCTCCTTGAAGGGTGCAACGCCCGTTACCTCACCCCTGAGGAGATTGGGGAACAGGTGGATGGGGTGACGGTGGATGTATCCTTCATCTCCCTGAGACTCCTCTGGGAGGCTATAGCTTCCATTTTGAAGGATCAGGGAATGGTTATTGCCCTTGTGAAGCCCCAGTTTGAGGCGGGAAGAGGAAAGGTCAAAAGGGGAGTCGTAAAAGACCCAGAGACCCACAGGGAGGTTCTCGAGACGGTTCTTGGCGTTGCCGAAGAAAAGGGGCTTGGGCTTTGTTCTCTGACCTTTTCTCCTCTTCTTGGTCCCCGGGGGAATATTGAATTCTTCGCGCACCTTCGAAAAGGGAAACCGTCCTTAACGGGGGTAGAAAAAAGCAGTATAATACTAAAAGTGGTGCAGAGCGCGCATGAATTTTTCGGTGTTTGAGGTTGCTGTTCTCCTTGCATTTTTTGTTGCGGTTGTCGTCTGGGGCACGCTGCGTATCGAAGCTTGGAGGCGGAGGCGGGTTCTGCGACGTTCCCTGCAGCGGGCCCGGACACTTGAGAGAAGAGCCGTTCACTTTCTTGAAGAGAAAGGCTTTCGCTGCGTGGGAGAGCAGGTTGAGAAGGAGGCCTTCTTCCTGGTCGATGGGCGGAGGGTTCCCTTTCGGGTCCGGATTGATTACCTCCTCGAGCGAGAAGGGAAAAAGTATGTTGCCGAAGTCAAAACAGGAAAGCAGGCAGAGACTCCTGAAAATCCCTCCGTACGGAGACAACTCCTTGAGTACGCGCTCCTTTTTGCTCCCTGCTCGGTGCTCTTTGTGGACGGGGAAGGGGGAAAGGTGCATGAGGTGTCCTTTCCCTGGGTCTTTTCGCCCTTGAAAAGGATGCGATGGATGTGGGCAGTATTTTTCCTGGGGGGATTTCTCATAGGACGATGGGGCAAGTGGACGTAAACAGTGTCCATGTGTTCGTGCGAAGGAAAGACAGTTTCGTCATTGATAACGCCTGGAAGTTCATTAGACTCCTCGAGAAACGGGGCATTAATGCCCTTTTGGTAAGGGAAGGGGAAGGGGAAATTCTCCCTCCCGATCTCGTCCTCGTTGTGGGAGGGGATGGAACGTTCCTTGCGGCGTGTCATCTGTACGCCCCTTTTGGGGTTCCCCTTCTTGGGGTGGATCTCGGAGGCCTTGGATTCCTTGCAGAAGTAAGTGTAGAGGAAATGGACAAAGCTGCGGAGCAGATTGCTTCGGGAGCTTTTACCATTGAAGAGCGAATGATGCTTCACTGTCGTGTTACCCATGGAGATGGCCAGGAAGAAGAGGACTTTGCCCTTAACGATGTCGTTATCTACCGTGGTCCCTTTGCCCAGATGATTCGTCTTTCCACGTATATCGACGGAGAGTTTCTGGCCTCTTTTCCAGCTGATGGACTCATCGTTGCCTCCCCCACGGGCTCAAGTGCGTATTCCCTCTCGGCTGGTGGACCAGTGGTATTCCCGGGTCTTGAGCTTTTCATCGTCACACCGATTTGTGCTCATACGCTGTACGCCAGATCTATTGTGGTTCCACCCTCTTCCTGCATCCGTGTGGTTCTTGAATCCCTTAAGGAGGGGACGATGGTGACGCTTGATGGGCAGAGAGGATATGCCCTCAAAAGGGGAGAGTACATTACTGTGTACCGGTCGCCATTTTCTGCGAGGTTCGCCCATCTCTCTCCAGGGCGACCCTTCTACGCCCTTTTGCGGAATAAGCTTTCCTGGGGCATGGATATTCGGAAGCGAGTGGAGCAGGAATGCTGAGGACCTTGGTCATTCGTGATTTTATCCTTGTGGAGTACCAGGAGATAACCTTTGCCCCGGGGCTCAATGTCATCACGGGGGAAACCGGCACCGGAAAATCGCTCCTTGTCAATGCCCTTTCTCTCCTTTTGGGAGCCCGGGCAAGGGAGGAATGGGTTCGTCCGGGAAGCTCAAAGGCAGCTGTAGAAGGCTGTTTCTCTTTGGAAAGCGCCGAAGAGGCGAGACGTAGAATTGAGGAACTCGGTATCCCTCTTGAGACCGGGAATTTTGTGGTTCTCTCCCGGGAGTTTACCTGTGAGGGAAAGAGCCGAGCCCGAATCAACGGGAGACCTGTTCCCCTTGGGATTCTCCGAGATGTGGCCTCAAGTCTTGTGGATATCTGTGGACAGAGGGAGCACACTTCTTTTTTGAGCCCCTCTAACATGCTCCGGGTGCTCGATTTCTTCCTTTCGGAGGAGGGGAAAAAGGTCAAAAAGGAGTATGAGACTCGCTTTGAGGAAAGAAGGCTTCTTGAAAGGGAGCTTGCTCTCCTTGAAAAAGGCCAGGAGAAAGAACTTGCGGATATTGAAGAGGCTCTTGAAGAAGTTGGTCGCTTAGGGTTCACGCCGGAGGGAATTCTTGCCCTTGAAGAGGAATTTGGGCGGATTTCCCAGGCCCAGAAATACCTTGAAGCTGCAAGGGTTTTTTCAGAAAACGTCCTGGGAGAGGGAGGAATACTCAGGAAGCTCTCCCACATTCGCGCTCTCTTTCAGGACCTCTCCCCGGAAGTTCAAGAAATCCTGGAGCGGGTAAAGGTTGAACTTGAAGAGGCACTACGTTGTGTGCAGACTATGGAAGAGGCTTTTTCCTTCTCTCCGGAGAGAGTGGAGGTAGTGGAACAAGCGATAGCTGAAATTGAGCGTTTGAAGAGGAAGTATCGTTTCTTTACGACCACTGAGTTTGTGAAGTTTTTAGAGGGTCTTGAGGCGAGGAAAAGAGTTCTTGAGGAGGAACTCCATCGGAAGAGGAAATTAGAGGAGCGTATAGAGCTTTTGATGCGGGAACTTCTTCTCCTTGGGGGAGAACTTTCTGCGGAACGGCGCCGCGCCTTTGAGGTCCTGAAAGAAAGGCTCATGGAGGAGTTGAAAACCCTTGCCTTGCCGAATGCTACTTTGGAAATCCTTCTCCAGAGAAGGGATTCTCCTCACCCCGAGGGGATTGACGAGGTAGAGCTTTGCGTTTCCCTAAATCCTGGAGTACGTCCCCTTCCGGTTCTCGGTGTGGCCTCGGGAGGAGAACTCTCCCGAATTATTCTCGCTCTCAAGAGTATTGCCTCTGCTTTTTGGGGAACTCCGGTGCTTGTGTTTGATGAAATTGACCAGGGTATTGGAGGCGTTACGGCCTTCGGGGTTGGGGATAAGCTGAAAAAGCTCGCAAGGGCGCACCAGGTCCTGTGTATCACCCATCTGCCGCAGATTGCAAGCTTTGCTGACCATCACCTGAAAGTGGAGAAGTTCTATACTCAGGACCGGGCATGGGTTGAGGTGACACCCCTTTCCTCCCGGGAAGCTCGCCTTGAGGAAATTGCTCGCATGATGGGCGACGAAGGTAGAAGAGCCCCAAGCCTTGAGTATGCCGAAATCCTTATGAGGAGAGCCCAGAGTGGAACTCTTGAAGTCGAGCAGAGTTCTTGAGGAAATTGTGGCAGAAGGCGAAGTTTTTGTTTTTTCTGGCCCAGGAGGCACAGGAAAAAGCGAGGTCGCGGCAAATTTCTGTGTTTTCCTTGAAAAGAGAGGCATCCCCTGTGCCCTTCTGGACCTTGATTTTTCGAAGGGGGACTTTACCCTGCGGAGTCCACGATTTGGCATCTCTCATCTCCTTTTCCCCCACAAAGGGAAGGCCTCTTACACAGAAACACCTCTTTTTACAAAAGACCTTGTTGACCTCTTCTCCCAGGTGGGGAATGGACTACGTCTTGTGGTGGATCTTGGAAGAGATGAGAAGGGTTTGCGCCTCTTTCGGAGTCTGAAGCCCTTCTGGGAGAAAGGGAATACCCATGTGACTCTTGTTGTGAATTTCGCGCGGCCTTTCTTTGAGGAAATTGCAAGTTACGTCAGCTTTGTGGAAGACATGAAAAGGCGCTACGGTATTTCCTTTGCCTCCCTTGTTGCTAACACGCACCTTATGCGGGAAACGGATTCTTCTCTTCTCAGGGAAGGGTGGCAAAGGACGAAATCTCTTGGAGAGATTCTTCGGCTTCCCATCTTTTTTGCCAGCCTCTGGGAAGAGAAAAAGGATTGTTACCGCTCTATAGAATGGGAGGAAAGTGCGGTCTTTGCCATTTCCCGCTTCCTCATGATTCCATGGGGAGAGGAGGATTGATCCGGTGACCCCGTCAAGAGTCATCATCAATCGGGAGTTCTGCAAGGGTTGTGCGCTCTGCACGTATGCCTGTCCGAAAGGGATTCTCGTGATTTCCCGTGATTTCAACTCCCGTGGGTACTACCCCGTAACCGTTCAGGATCCGGAGAAATGTATTGGTTGCGGCTTCTGTGCCCAGGTCTGCCCGGACGTGGCCATTGCCGTGTACAGGGAGTGAGTCTCATGGAGAAGAAAATCCTTATGCGGGGGAATGAAGCAGTAGCTGAGGCGGCAGTTCGAGCAGGATGCCGCCTGTACTTTGGGTATCCTATAACTCCTCAAAATGAAATCAGTGAGTACCTCTCTTTTCGCCTTCCTCAGGTTGGGGGTGTTTTCCTGCAGGCCGAAAGCGAAGTCGCCGCAATCCACATGGTGTACGGAGCAGCTGCCACAGGCGCGCGGGTGATGACTTCTTCCTCAGGTCCTGGTATCAGCCTTATGCAGGAGGGCCTTTCCTGCATTGCTGCAGCAGAACTTCCCTGCGTTGTGGTGAATATGAGCCGGGGAGGTCCAGGGGTTGGGAACATTCAGCCGGCGCAGAGCGATTACTTCCAGGCGGTCAAAGGAGGCGGCCACGGAGATTACCGGCTCATCGTTCTTGCGCCTTCCACGGTGCAGGAGCTTGTGGATCTTACCTACCGGGCCTTTTACCTTGCTGATAAGTATCGCAATCCCGTAGAGATTCTCGGGGATGGAATGCTTGGACAGATGATGGAGCCGGTTGTGTTCAGGGAACCTGAATTTCCTCCTCTTCCTCCCAAGGATTGGGCCGTACGGGGAAAGGGAGATGGTCCTCGGAAATGGATTGTGTGCCTGGATCTCGATCCAAAAGGTCTTGAGGAGCTGAACCTGAGGCTGCAGAAGAAGTACCGCAAGCTCGAGGAAGAGGATGTTGATTACGCTACCTTTGGAAATCCGGAACCCGAGGTTCTTCTTGTGGGCTTTGGAACGGTAGGACGCATCTTGAGAAGCGTTGTTCGAGAGGGAGAGAAAAGAGGTTTGAAGCTTGCGCTCTTTCGGCCAATTACCCTCTTCCCCTTCCCGAAGAGGGCACTTCAGGAATGGGCCCGGAAAGCACGGGCAGTTCTTGTGGTGGAGATGAACCTTGGGCAGATGCTTGAGGATGTGGAACTTGCCGTGCAGGGAGAAGTTCCTGTGTTCTTCCTTGGACATACCGGCGGCGTGATTCCTACCGTTGAGGAGATTCTCGAGTACGTTTGCCGCCTCCTGAGGAAGGGGGTGCGGGTATGAAGGTGGTTTTTGAGCGGCCGAAGACACTCCTTGAAAAGCCCTTTACGTACTGTCCTGGGTGCCACCACGGGCTTGCGCAAAGGCTCATTGCCGAAGTTATTGATGAGCTCGGCATTGCTGACCGCACCATTGGGGTGGGACCCATAGGGTGTTCCGTGTACATCTACGAGTTCATCGACGTGGATTTTGTCGTGGGAGCTCATGGAAGGGCTCCGGCAATCGCCACGGGAATCAAAAGAGCCCTTCCTGACCGGGTGGTTTTTTCCTACCAGGGCGATGGGGATATTGCTGCCATTGGGACTGCAGAGATTATCCATGTGGCCAACCGAGGGGAGCTCATCACCGCTTTCTTTGTGAACAACGCCGTCTTTGGCATGACAGGCGGACAGATGGCTCCCACGACGCTTGTGGGGCAAAAGACCAAAACCACGCCTCTTGGAAGGAAACCGGAGGTCCATGGTTTTCCCTTCCGCCTTGGGGAATGCCTGAGTGTTGCCGAAGGCAGTGCGTACATTGCTCGGGTAGCCCTTACCCGTCCCCAGTTCATCCGTCAGGCCAAGGAGTGCATTCGCAGGGCTTTTCTCACCCAGATAGAGAAAAAGGGGTTTTCTCTTGTGGAAATCCTTTCCCCCTGTCCGACAAACTGGGGGATGAGCCCAAAAGAAGCGGTGGATTGGCTTGAACAGCACATGATTCCCTATTTCCCCCTTGGAGAGCTCAAGGTAAAGGAGTGCCTGCCCCATGAAGCACTATGAAATTCTCATTGCCGGTTTTGGGGGGCAGGGGATTCTCTTTCTGGGAAGGGCTTTAGCCATAGCAGGAATGCTCGAAGGGTACGAGGTGAGCTGGTACCCATCCTATGGACCAGAGATGCGGGGAGGAACGGCAAACTGTACCGTGATTATCTCTGAGGAGGAAATTGGCGCTACCATTTCCGATCATCCCGATATCTGCATTGCCATGAATGAACCTTCTTTCCATCGCTTTACTCCCTCTGTTCGTCCCGGAGGGCTTCTGGTGGTGAACGCTTCGCTCGTTAAGGCGCGTTGCCCTCGAGAGGATCTCGAAGTACTCTCTGTCCCGGCGAATGACTTAGCCAGAATTCACCTTGACGGCGCAGAAGTTACGAACACCATTGTCCTTGGAGCTCTCCTTGCCAAGTGCCCCGTGGTGCAGAGAGAAAGCGCAGAGCAGGCCCTTGCTGAGGTCTTGCGGGGGAAGCGGGAAAGCCTTTACACCCTGAACCTTAAGGCTTTTGAAATTGGATGGGAATTCGTGAAGGGGGAATGGGACCTATGCTCGTCCGGGACAGAATGACTCGGGAGGTTGTTACCATTCCCAGTTCGACCACCATTCTCGAGGCTCAGAAGATTATGCGGGAGAGCAGGGTACGGAGGCTTCCGGTGGTCGATGGTGGGAGGCTTGTGGGAATTGTCACCTACAACGATCTTCTCGAGGCTTCGCCTTCGAAGGCAACGACCCTGAGTCGTTTTGAGCTCACCTACCTTTTGAGCAAGATGACTGTGGCCGAAATCATGACCCGGAATGTCATCACCGTGTCCCCTGACGTTCCGATTGAGGAGGCGGCGCTCATCATGCAAAGGAACCAGATTGGGGGATTGCCGGTACTGGAAGGGGAGAGAGTTGCGGGCATCATCACGGAATCGGACATTTTCGAGGTTTTCGTTGAAACCCTTGGTGTCCAGGAGGGGGGAACACGGATTACCCTTGAGCTTCCTCAAAGACCCGGTGCGCTTCACGAGGTAACCGGTATCATCAAAGAACATGGATTGAACATCCTGAGTCTTGCCACTTTCTACGAGGAAGGTAAACCCGAGTACCGCTACGTTGTTCTGCGCCTCAACACCCTCAATCCGGAGGGAGTTGTGACAGGGCTCAAGGAAAAAGGTGTTGCTGTGAAACACGTCTGGGTCACCCCTAAAGGAGAGAATGGTCGTGTTTTTCCCTTATGAAGGTAGCCGCATCAAGCTTTCAGAGCCAGAGGTTGAGAAGGAGGAAGTCCTCCTCAGCACGAGGGTCTTCCAGGTTGTCCGGAGGGTGTACCAGGGAGGAATAGAGCGCATTTTTGTCCGTCACCGGGGGGCGGTAACTATTGTGGCCACGACCCCTGAAAATAAGGTGCTCCTTATCAAGCAGTTCCGTGCCCCTCTTGGGGAGTGGCTCTGGGAAATTCCTGCAGGAACCCTCGAAGAGGGCGAGGATCCTCTCCTCTGTGCAAAACGAGAACTCGAGGAGGAGACGGGGTTCCACTCGGAGGAATGGTCGTACCTTTTCCCGGTTTGCCTTGCCCCGGGGTACAGCAGTGAGGTCATTCATTTTTTCCGGGCGAAGAATGCCCGTCCTGTTCAGGGGAACGCTCGTCTGGGGGACGAGGACGAGGTTATTTACTATCTGGAGGCTTCGAAGGGAGAAGTTCTCGATCTTCTAGGAAGAGGAGTCATCAAGGATGCCAAGACCATAATAGGCCTCCAGTACTGGCTTGGTGAAAAGATGTGAGGGTCTTCATTGCGCTCCTTGACGGCGTTGGAGCTGGTGCGCTGCCGGATGCCCATCTCTACGGGGATGAGGGAAGCCACACCTTGCGAAACACTGCTCAAGCAGTGGGTGGACTTTCTCTCCCTCACCTTGCCCGGCTTGGGCTTGGAATGATTGACGAGATTCCGGGAGTTCCCCCTTGTTCCACTCCTTTGGGTTGCTACGGTAAGATGCTCGAGCAGTCCCCGGGAAAGGACACCACAAGCGGCCACTGGGAGATAGCAGGGGTTATCCTCGATCGGCCTTTCCCCGTATACCCCCGGGGCTTCCCAAAGGAAGTGGTGGAGCGCATTGAAAAGACCATTGGACGGCCCATTCTTGGGAACAAACCGGCCTCAGGAACGGTCATCATTGAGGAGCTTGGAGTAGAGCACCTCCGTACCGGCTTTCCCATCGTGTACACTTCAGCGGATAGTGTTCTTCAGGTCGCAGCCCATGAGGAAATCATCCCTTTGCCGGAGCTCTACGCCATGTGCGAGAAGATTCGTGCCATTATGACGGGAGAACATGCTGTGGCCCGGGTTATTGCTCGCCCGTTCCGGGGAGAGCCGGGGTCGTTCTGGCGTACTCCGAACCGCCGGGATTTCTCCCTTCCTCCCCCTCGAGAAACGATTCTTGATGTTCTTTCCCGGTGTGGGAAAAAGGTCCTGGGCATCGGAAAAATATGGGATATCTTTGCAGGACATGGTGTTGGAGAGAGTATCCCTGCTAAGGGGAACAAAGAGGCTTTCTCTGCTCTCCAGGAAGCAACAGGAAGAGATGATGTTGCCCTTGTCTGGGCGAATTTCAACGACTTTGACACCCTCTATGGGCATCGTAACAATCCCCAGGGTTTTGCTCAGGCCCTTGAGGATTGGGACAGAGGACTTGGTGTTTTTCTTTCTCTTCTTCGAAGGGATGACGTCCTCATTGTGACAAGTGATCATGGTTGCGACCCCACAACACCAAGCACCGACCATTCCAGGGAATACGCCCTTCTTCTTGTGTTTTCCCCTTCCTTCCCTCAGGGGAAACCCTTGGAAGTGCGGAAGACCTTTGCCGATGTTGCAGCGACTCTTGCCGAACTTTTCGGAGTTGGTTGGCGTGGTCCGGGGGAAAGCTTTGCTACCTCTTTTGTATCCTGAGGAAATCCGCAGGCACCTTGAAGAGCTTGCATTTTCCACCGGAGAAAGGCCCCTTTGTGCTGTTGTTGCTGGCTCCGGGTGGGGTGGATATACCGAGGGAGAGACAAAAGGGTCGATTCCCTTTTCCGACCTCCATCCTTCACTCCGTACAGGTGTTTCTGGCCATCAGGGTGTTCTCCGCTTTACGCGTTTTCCTGAGGGGACTGTCCTCTTCATCGAAGGGCGCGTGCACCTCTACGAGGGGTATGGACTGCCCGAGGTCCTCCTTCCCCTCACCTTTGCGTATCTCCTTGGGGTGCGAATCGTTGTGCTCACGAATGCGGCGGGTAGCCTTTCTCCTTTTCTTCCTCCAGGAAGCCTTCTTGTTATTTCGGACCAGATTGACTGGACTTTCATTCCGGATTGTCTTTCTCGGGCACGGTTTGACGAAGGTCTGCAGGAGCTTGCCCTTTCCTGTGCGAGGTCCTGTGACCTTGAGGCAACCCGGGGTGTGTACGTAGGGGTTCTTGGACCGTCCTTTGAGACAGCAGCAGAAATCCGAATGCTCGGATACCTTGGAGGACACGCAGTAGGGATGTCCACCGTAAAGGAGGCAAAGTGGGCTACAGGACTTGGCATGAAGGTTCTTGGGCTTTCCCTTGTAACGAATTGGGGAACCGGCTTGTCTTCTTCTTCCCTTTCCCATGAGGAAGTTCTCTCCCTTGCGGAGCGTAAAAAACCGATTCTCCATACATTTCTTAGTCGTCTTATCAAGGAGATTCTCCATGAAAATCGTTGTAAGTCATGAAGGTACGGACTTTGACGCTTTTGCGTCAATGTTTGCGGTAACCAAACTCTTTCCGGGGACACAGATTGTTCTCTGGGGAACAGTTAATCCGAACGTTCGGCACTTCCTCTCCCTGTACGGAACCTTCTTTTCCCACCTTACCGAGAAGGATGTGGACTGGAGTGCGGTCACCACTATCTACGTGGTGGATACGGTATACCTTGAGCGGTTGAGCAAGGCGGGGCATCTCATCAAAAGTGGCCGTGTGGATTTCTTCATCTTCGATCACCATCCGGTGGAAGAGAGTGAAATTCCACCGAACGCCTTCCTGCGGGTCTCTGGTGCCTGCACAACGATTCTCGTTGAAAGGATTCAGGAAGCCTCTATTCCTCTTTCTCCTATTGAGGCAACCCTTCTTCTTCTTGGCATCTATGAGGATACCGGATCCTTTACCTTTCCCACAACGACGGCAGAAGACCTCAAGGCTGCCTCTTTTCTCCTCTCCCAGGGAGCCCTGGTGAGCTACGTTCCCCGTTTCACCCGAGTGGTCCTCACGGAGCAACAAGAGCAAATCCTTAAGGATATGATGCGCTCGCTCACCGTGGAAGACATCAACGGGGTACCGGTGCATTTTTGTGTTCTCTCCTTTCCCGAATATGTCGAGGGAGTATCCCTCATCGTGCATCGACTTATGGAACTGGAGGACATTGAGGTATTTTTCGGAATCTTTGCTATGGAAAATAAGGTTCATGTCATTGCTCGGAGCCGCCTCAGCGAAGTTCGTCTCAATGAAATTCTTGGGAGTATTGGAGGAGGGGGGCATCAGAGCGCGGCTTCTGCGACGTTTCGTAACCGAAGTCCCGAAGAAGTACAGGAAGAGATTCGGTCCCTTTTGCGCCGTTCCGTTTCTCTGACCCGTGCGGTGGATATCATGTCTCATCCGGTAAGGACAGTGACCCCTGAAACCACAATGGAAGAAGCCTTTGCCCTCCTTGTACGTTTTGGCTTTTCAGGACTGCCGGTAGTGGATGGGGAGGGGAAAATTGTGGGACTCATTGCCCGGAGGGACGTGGAGAAGGCTGTGCACCATGGTCTCAAAAGGGCTCCGGTGCGTAGCTTCATGTCAACAGACCTTGTGGCCGTGGGACCAGAAGCATCCCTCGTGGAGGTCCGAAACCTTATGGTGGAAAAGGATGTGGGAAGGATTCCTGTGGTGAAGAATGGGAGAATCCTCGGCATCATCACCCGAAGCGATGTTCTCCGAGCCATGCACGAGAAAGAGAACCTCCTCATCCGCCGGATGTCCCGGGTCTCCCTTACAGAAAGGCTCTACCTCCACTTTGGGCCAGAGAACCTGAGCCTTCTTGAAACTGTAGCTGAAGTGGCAAGGCGCGCTGGGGTCAGAGCATACCTCGTGGGGGGAGTAGTTCGAGATATCATTCTTGGCGTTCCCAATGAGGACCTTGACATCGTGGTTGAAGGAAATGCCATCGCTTTTGCCCACCTTCTCAGGCAGCGCCTCGGGGGAAAGGTTGTTCCATATCCCCCCTTTGGGACAGCCATTCTCTTTTTGAAGGACGGAAAGAGGATTGACCTTGCTTCAGCCCGGCACGAATTCTACGCCTTCCCCGGTGCACCTCCCCAGGTGGAGTACGCAAACCTTCGGCGGGATCTCTTCCGGCGGGACTTTACGGTGAATGCTATGGCGATAAGCCTGCACCCTGAAGACTTTGGGGACCTCTTTGATTTCTTTGGGGGCTTGAAGGATCTGGAACGGGGGATCCTGCGGGTGCTTCATCCCTTGAGCTTTGTGGAGGACCCCGCCCGGGCAATTCGGGCCGTGCGTTTTGAGGGGAAGTACGGTTTCTCCATTGAACCTTTTACCATGAGCCTTCTCAAGCAGACAGTGCGGGAGAGCTTTCTTACCCGAATCAAACCTGACCGACTCAAGGAGGAACTCCAGCTCATTCTTGCTCTCCCCGACTTTCCCCGGTATCTTCTACGGATGTACCAGCTCGATATGTTCCCTTCAATTCTTCCCGGGTGCATCTGGAAGAAAGACTTTGAGAAAATCTACGAGCGGCTCCTTGCCCTTTTTTCTACTTACGATACCTCTTCAGGTGACCCATTGCTCTTGAAGCTTTCCCCCCTTTTTGGCTCTATGGATCCGAGGTACCTTGAGGATTTGCGAGTCCGGCTCTCCCTTTCCAAAAAGAGCGTCCAGAAGATCTCCCTGTTCCTGCGAGAGAGGGAACGGGTGGTGCAAGAGCTTCGCCGTGAATCCCTGAAGAATTCAGAAGTCTACTCCCTCTGCTCTTCGTTGCCCTTTGAATTCCTCCTCCTTCTCGTTGCAGAGTACTCTGGTAGTGTAGTGGCAGAAAGGGTCGAGAGGTACCTCAAGGAGTGGAGGATGGCCAAACCTCTCCTTGATGGCCGTTCACTTCAGGCCCTTGGCGTTCCCGAGGGCCCAATATGTGGTAGAATTCTCCAGGAGCTTCTTCTTGCTCAGATTGATGGGGAAATCCGCACTCCTGAGGAGGGAGAAAGATTCGTACGTTGTTTTCTGGAGAGGATGAGGAATGGAGAGAGAGCGAATTTTTAGTGGCATGCGTCCAACAGGAAAAATGCATATCGGCCATTACCTTGGAGTCTTGCGGAACTGGATTGAGTTGCAAAACGAGTACTCCTGCATTTTTGGTGTGGCAGACTGGCATGCTTTGACAACGTCTTTTGAGAATACTGCGGAGCTTGAGAAGAACATCGTAGACATGGTCACCGACTGGCTCAGTGTGGGTGTAGATCCGGAGAAATGCCTCATTATGGTTCAATCCCTTGTACCAGAACATGCGGAACTCCATCTCCTCTTTTCCATGATCACCCCTGTGGGGTGGCTTGAACGTAACCCGGTTCTCAAGCAACAGTTGCAGGACATGGGTCTTAAGGAAGCGGTCGGGTATGGGCATCTCGGGTATCCGGTGCTCATGGCCTCGGATATTTTGATCTACAAGGCGACCAAAGTCCCCGTGGGAGAAGACCAGGTACCCCATATCGAAATCACCCGGGAGATCGCTCGAAGGTTCAACGCTCTGTACGGTCCGGTCTTTCCGGAACCCCAGGCCCTCTTGACCGAATCTCCCCGCATTCTCGGCATTGATGGGAGGAAAATGAGCAAAAGCCTGGGCAACCAGATTGACCTTTCCGCAAGCGCTGAGGAAGTGCAGCGGAAAGTCATGGCTATGTTCACCGATCCTGAGAAAATCCGAAAAGGTGACCCCGGACATCCCGAACGGTGCAACGTTTTTGCCTTTCACAGAACGGTTGGGAATCCAAGGAGCACAGAAATTGAGGAGGATTGCCGGAAAGGTTCCCTTGGGTGCGTTGCCTGTAAGAGGGAACTCGGGGGGCTTCTTGTGGAGTTTTTGAAGAACATTGCTCCCTATCGGGAAAGGTACGAGAAGAGTCCTGGATTCGTGCGAGAGATACTCATTGAAGGGAGCAGGAAGGCTCGTCGTCTCGCCCGAGAAACGCTTGAGGAAGCCCGACAAGCCATGCGTATCCACTATGGAGTTCCCCGGGAGTAGCAGGCACTGGGAGAATCGTCTCAAGGAGTGCACATCGTTTGCAAAGAAAGTAAGGGTTCTTGAGGAGCTTCTCCTCTTTCTCGAAGGGGAGCTCTTAAAGGTCTTAGAAGAGGAGAGCGAAGAAGGAGAAAGCCCCGAGGAAAAGGAGGAGGAGAAAGAGAGAGAGGATTTTCTCGAGGCTTTTGTGGAAGCCCTTGAAGCTCTCAGGAAGCGGGAGGAGAACGTTCTTAAAGCCCCCTTGTCCCGTAAAAAGCTTTTCAAAAAAGACGCAGAACCAGAGGTTGGAGATCTCAGTCTTCAGGACCTTGTTGAACTCTACTTCCAGTACCTTGGGGGGAGGGAAAAGGACTTTCTTCCCGATGCGGAGTTTGAGAGCCTTCTTGAGGAACGTCGAGAGTTCATCCTTTCTCTTTGTGCCAAGCATGCTCTTCTCCCGATGCAGAAGTTCTTCGAGGACTGCGAAACGAGAAAAACGGTTATCGCTACGTTCCTCATACTCTTAGACCTTGTTTTCAGGAATATCCTCTACCTGAAGCGGGGAGAAAATGGGGAGATCTTCCTTGGAAGACTTGAAGTTTCTCCGGAATCTCCTTGAGGGTTTTCTTTTTTCTTCCCCACATCCTGTGAGTTTAAGGGATATGGAACGGGTAACGGGTCGGGAACAGAAAGAAATCCTTGCCGTCCTTTCAGAGCTCCAGAAAATGTACGAGGAACGCGATGGAGCCCTGTGCATTCGGCGAATTGGCAGAGGATGGCAGATGGTTGTGAAACCTGAGTATGGGGAACTTCTCCGAGAGCGTCTCCGCCTCTCTTCAGGAAGAACAATTTCTCGTAGTGCCCTTGAGACGCTGGCCATTGTTTCTCTCTACCAGCCGGTGACGAAGGGTGATATTGATCTGAAAAGAGGGGTGGATTCGACCCAGGCAATCCGCAGCCTTCTTGAAATGGGTCTTATTACCGTTTGCGGCAGGAGTAGTGCTCCGGGTCGTCCTTTTCTCTACCGAGTAACCGAAAAGTTCTTCGAGATTCTCGGTCTTGAGGGCGAAGAAGAGCTTGAAAAGCTGAAGCGCCTTCTTGCGGAGAAGGGGTATGGAAAGGCTCAATAAGTTTCTTGCCCGTGCAGGGGTGGCTTCTCGGAGAAAATGTGACCAGCTCATTGCCGAAGGCAGGGTAACTGTGAACGGTGTTGTGGTCACGAATCCGGCTACTCGCGTCTCTGAAAACGACGTAATCCTCGTCGATAACGTTCCGGTTCGGCTTGAAAATCGCATGGTGTACATTGAGCTCCATAAGCCACCTGGGTATCTTACCACCCTGAGCGATCCTTATGGGAGAAAGACAATTGCAGAGCTCATCCGGGATGTGCCGTATCGGGTATTCCCTGTTGGACGCTTGGACCGCGACAGCGAAGGACTCCTTCTTTTGACCAATGACGGCTTTCTCACCTATGTCTTTACGCATCCTAAGTTTGGAGTTGAGAAGCGTTACCTCGTGTATGTTCAGGGAGAGGTGGAAGAGAGAGACCTCAAGCGGCTCAGGGAAGGCATCTTGCGGGGAGGAGAAACGTACCGCATAGTTTCCGGAGAGATACTCGACGTTTCCGGAGGTACGTCTCTTGTTGCTGTTGTGCTCACAGAGGGTAAAAAGCACGAAGTTCGGATTCTCTTTGATTCCATAGGTTTCCCGGTGGTGCGACTCATCCGGGTGGGTATGGGTCCTCTTGTTCTTGATCCAGAACTTCCTCCCGGGAAGTGGCGCTACCTCCGGAAAGATGAGGAAGAAAAACTTTTGAAGTATCTTGAAGAGAGGAGTCAAGGGTGAGCAGGGAAAGAGGACTTGTGGAGGTTTTCTTTGGCGATGGAAAAGGGAAAACTTCAGCAGCCCTGGGGGTACTCCTCAGAGCCTCTGGACACGGAAAGAAAGTGCTTTTCCTTGCCTTCTTCAAAGGAAGGTTTTCGGGAGAGATAGCAGCAGTGCAGTGTATCCCGGGGGTGGAGTACTACCAGTTCGGAACTGAAGATTTCGTATGTGGGGGCAAGCCGAGCCAGGAAAAAGTTCGAGAGTTCCTCTGTGGCTGGTACCTTGCTCGAGGAGCACTTCTTGATGGGGCTTATGACCTTGTCATTCTCGACGAGTTCCTGTACGCTTTTTCCTGGGGTCTTATCTCCTGGGAGGAATTCCACCTTGTCCTCTCCTCGAGAAAACCATGGGTGGAGGTTGTCCTTACAGGGAGAAAAGCGCCTGAGGAGCTCTTAGCCGCTGCGGATCTCGTTTCAGAGGTGAGAAATGTCCGCCACCCCCTTGAGCAGGGCATACCAGCACGGAAGGGGTTTGAGTACTAATGAAGATGGTTCGTGGCATTCGAGGAGCAACAACAGTAGAGCGTGATGAACAGGAAGAGGTCAAGCGCGCAAGTCTTGAGCTCTTTACTTCCATTCTTACCGCAAATGGCCTCTTCCCTGAGGACGTTGTGGGTATCTTCATCACGGCTACCCCAGACCTTACGTCGGTTTTTCCTGCTGAAGCTATTAGGGAACAGGAGCCCTTCCGGTACATCCCCATTCTCTGTGCCCAGGAGATGGATGTTCGGGGAGCTCTCAAGCGGTGTATCAGAATGCTCGTTCTTGCCTACACCTCGAAAGAGCCTCAGGAAATTCGGCATGTGTACCTTCGCGATGCCCGGATGCTGCGGCGAGATCTCGTTGAGGAGGGAAGAGAGAGGTGAAACGAGCCTTTGTTGCTCCGTTTCGGGGCCAGCTTCGAGGAAGCATTGCCTGCCCCCGGGATAAGTCCTTGAGCCATCGAGCAGCTTTCATTGGTGCCTTGAGCGAGGGAGAGACAACTGTTACGGGCTTTTCCTTCTGTCGGGATTGCTTGGCCACTCTTTCCTGCGTTCGCGCTCTGGGTGTTGAGGTTTATACATTTCCCGAAGAGGAGAAGGTAATCCTTCGAAGTGGGGGTTTCACCTCCCTCCGTGAGCCGGAGGATGTGCTCAATGCCGAAAACTCAGGGACAACCATCCGTCTTGCGGCGGGAATTGCGGCGGGAATCGAGGGATTGACAATCCTCACTGGGGATGCAAGCCTTCGCCGCCGGCCTATGCGTCGGATTATTGAACCACTGAGAAAAGCAGGAGTTGATATTGGAGGGAGAGGAGGGGATCGTTTTCCACCGCTTTTTGTTCGGGGCAAAAAACGCATTACTCCTTTCTCTTACTTCCTTGAGGTTCCAAGTGCCCAGGTGAAATCGGCACTCCTTTTCGCTGCCCTGTGGGGAGACGGACCTTCTACCATCTTCGAGCCCCTTCCGTCTCGGGATCACACCGAGAACATGCTCCGGCACGTTGGAGTACCGGTTCGCAAGGAGAACGGAGCAATCACCATCGAGCCTCCTCAGACGATTCGGGCTTCGTCTTTTGACCTTCCCGGAGACATTTCCTCTGCAGCCTTTCTCATGGTTCTTGCTCTCTGTCTTCCTGAAGCTTCTCTCCTCATTCAGGATGTGGGTCTGAACCCCACAAGAACAGGCTTTCTGCGGTGCCTTGATCGCATGGGTGGAAGGTACTCGATTCTCTCAAAGAGGGAGACTTTTGGAGAGCTTCGGGGAGATATCCTTGTCACCTCTTCAGAGCTCCAGGCGACCTCTGTAACTCCTGAGGAAATCCCTCTTCTGATTGATGAAATTCCCATTCTTGCTGTTCTTGCGGCGAAGGCTAAGGGAACGACAATCATTTCTGGAGCACAAGAGCTTCGGGTGAAGGAGAGTGACCGGATTCGAGCTATAGCCAGTGGACTTCTGGCTCTGGGGGTTAGAGTTGAAGAGAAAGAGGATGGGCTCATCATCCATGGTCCAAACGCCTTTCAGAGAGGAGTAGTACAGAGCTTTGGGGATCACCGAATTGCCATGAGTTTTACCATAGCTGGTCTTTTGAGCTCTGAAGGGATAGTTATCGAGGATGTCGACTGTGTGGATGTGAGTTACCCCACCTTTTTTGCTGACCTTGAAAGGCTTGGAATTACGACCATTACTTTCGAGGAGGTTTCCTGAAGACGGTGAAGCGGCACATTGCCATTGATGGTCCTGCAGGGGCGGGGAAAAGTACGGTGGCGAGACTCCTTGCAGAACGGCTCGGGTATCTGTACCTTGATACGGGTGCTCTGTACCGGACTGTGACGCTTTACCTTCTTGAAAGCGGTATACCTCTGAAAACCGCACAGGAAGAGGAAGTTTCTCGCCTTTTGGACTCGGTGTCTATTGATGTTGTTTCCTCCTGTGGGACGAAAGTGCTCTTAAACGGAAGAGATGTTTCCCTTGAGATTCGTACCCCCCTTGTCGATGCTTCTGTGTCTTATGTAGCGAGGATGCGGGTGGTTCGGGACTTTCTTCGGGAAGTGCAGCGAAGAATTGCCCTTTCTCGCCCCTCGGTGGTAGAGGGGCGAGATATTGGAACGGTTATTCTTCCAGAGGCGGATTTGAAGATCTTTCTCACCGCCCGAGCCGAAATTAGAGCAAAGCGGCGGTGGAAGGAGCTCCGCCTCCGGGGGAAGAATATTGACTACAAACTGGTTCTTAAAAATGTTCTGGAGAGGGACGCCATTGACTCTCAGAGGGAGTGTGCGCCTCTCAAAAGAGCAGAGGATGCTATACTTGTGGATACGTCGTTTCTAACCATCGAGGAAGTGGTGGGAAAAATTTACGCTCTTGTGGTGAATGAGGATGGCAAAGGTTCGTGTTGCTCCCTCTTTGGGTTTCTGTGAGGGAGTTCGACGGGCGTTCACCCTTGCTGAGAGAGCGCTGGAAGAAGAGAATTCCGTATTTCTTCTTGGGGAGCTCATTCACAACCGTGATGCTGTGGAGCTGCTCCTTGCAAAAGGGGCAAGAATCGCCCTCTCTCCCGAAGACATTCCGCAAGGGGCAACGGTTGTGACCCGCTCTCATGGGACGCCGAAGAGCCTCATGGAGGACCTCCTCAAGAGGAGCAAAAAAGTGGTGGACACAACCTGCCCAAAGGTGAAAAGGGTTCAGGTCCTTGCCCAGCAGCTTGAGGCAGAAGGGTATAGAATCGTCCTTTTTGGAGAGCGATCGCATCCTGAGGTACAGGCTCTCCTGAGTTACCTCAAAGGTGAGATTTCTGTTGTTTCCAGTGAAGCTGAGTGGCAGAGGGTGTTCGAGGGAGTTTCTCCTTTCCCTGTAGCGGTTCTTGCCCAGACAACCTTTCCGAGTGCCATTTTCAAAGAGTTTGAGGACTGGGTGGAGCGTGAAGCCCTTTCCTGGGTGCGCATTGTGCCAACCCTTTGTGGTGAAACGGAGGTACGACAGAGAGAACTTGAAAAGGCCATAGAGGAGAATCCTGAGGATGTGGTCATTGTGGTGGGGGGGAAGCACAGTGCCAATACGCGTTCACTTTTCCTTCTTGCCTCGAGAAAAGGAGCCCAGGTGTTCTGGGTGGAAAATAGAGGAGAACTCGAGTCGCTTTCCCTTCCCTCTGGAAAGTCGTTTTTTGTGGTGAGTGGAACATCAACGCCTGATTCTATAGTTGCAGAAGTCGTTGCGTATCTTCGGGAGCTCTAGAGGTGAGGACATGAGGGAAAATTTCCCTCTCTGCGTCCTTGTGGGAAGGGTAAACGTTGGGAAATCGACGCTCTTCAACCTCTTTTCCAAAGAGCGAGTGGCTATAGTCGATCCCACGCCGGGGGTCACGAGGGATTGGATTGAGCGGGTGGTCCCCATTAAAGGCATTTGGGTGCGCCTCGTGGATACCGGAGGGATATCTCTTGGGGACGGTGGAGAAATCCAAAAACACGTGGAGGAACGGGTTTGGAAAATCCTGGATGCTGCTCATCTTGTGCTCTTTGTGATTGATGGGCAAGAACCGTTGACCCAGGTGGAGTTTGAGATTGCCGCAAAACTTCGAAAGAAGAACCGTCCCTTCTTTCTCGTGGTCAACAAACGCGAAGGTCGCACTCATGAGCCTCTTCCTCCGGAGGTCCTTGCCCTGGGGGGAGAAAAAATTTTCCAGATTTCGGCAAAACATGGGGATGGCATTCCACGCCTCAAAGAGGCAATTTTCCGAGAACTCAAGGATTGGAAAAGCAGCGCACCACCCCAGGATGGTATCCCCATAGCCATTGTGGGGAAACCGAACGTAGGGAAGTCGACTCTTTTCAACAGCCTCCTTGGGGAGGAACGGGCTATTGTGAGCCCAACCCCCGGCACAACTCGCGATGCCATTGAGGCGCCTCTCCTGAGCGCTTATGGTCGTTACCGCCTTGTGGATACGGCGGGGTTACCCCGAAGGAAAAACATTAAGGATCGGGTGACGCTCTATGCGACCTTTCGAACAGTGGAGCGCATTGCCGATGCGGAACTCTGCATCCTTGTCGTTGATCCTTTCCAGGGAGTCACACGACAGGATAAAAAGATAGCGGGAGAGATTGCACAACACGAGAAGTGCTGCATTGTATTTGTG
>JACIZN010000002.1:5847-38783 GCA_014359405.1 Candidatus Caldatribacterium sp. | reverse complement strand
ACCCGGACACCACGACTTTTAAGCTTTTCAATCACCTCCTTTTCCGTTCCCCACGCCTTGGAATTCCGGAAGATGCTCCGTTCTGTAATCTCCTTCTCGAACACCTCACCGTCCACCCACCCGGCAAAAATCCTCCGTCCTTCGACTTCCGTAAATACCGGTTCACGCATTGCTCATCCCCCTTTATCAACTGTGTGTGACTATTATACCCCCAAGCTTACATGATGTAAACATAGAGTGAACAGAGATTTCTGCCGCAGGAATGGGGTGCTTCAGCCCGGTCGTTAGCCAGAGGGGTAGCAGTGGGGGTTTCAGGAGTGTGCCGGATATCTCAGGGGAAGGGGGGTCGCTTGTTCCAGGTGCGGCCGGGCGGAGTTAACTTCGGAGCCTGGGCTATGGGGGAAAGTGGATGAGGAGGACGTCGTGAGAGAACCCGATGTCCACTGCGCTAAGGAGTGTATTTACCTGTGGGGATTGTGGCCATCCTTGCCGGCACCGGGAAAAGCCAGGACCTCTTGAAGGGGGCTTTGTCCTTGCGGGGGTGGTAGGGGATGTCCCGGCGTTTCCCCCGGAGCCGGGTTCGCAGCGGTATAATAGGGGCGATGAGCGACGAGGAGATAGTGGCCCTGATTCTTGAGGAGGTTCTCCTGGAGCTTCCTTCCTCTCTTCGGGAAACCCTGAGGAACGTGGAGTTCGTCGTGGGGGATCTTGGGGTATCCTACCTGGGCCTCTACCACGGGGTGCCGCTCCCAAAGAGGGGATCGCCCGGGTACACCTTTGTCCTTCCGGACCGAATCGTCATCTCCCCGAAGAGCATCCGGAGGGTTGCCCCATCTGAGGAGGAATTCCGGAAGAAAGTCCGGGAGGTTATCCTCCACGAGATAGGCCACTACTTTGGCTTTGGGGAAGAGGAGCTCTGGCGCCTTTTCAGGGGCAGAGAGGAGTGAGAGGAGGTGGCCCGAGTTTTCGAAAAAGACCCCTTTATGCTTGAGCATACCAAACGGGTGTTTGAGTTCGTTCGGGAAATCGCAAGAGAAACTCCTCTTTCCGAAAAAGAGAAGAGAATCGCCGAAATCGCTGCCATTTTCCACGATGTGGGGATTGAGGAGGCGGAACGGAAGTACGGCTCCCGGGAGGGATGCTAAGAGCATCTTGAGGGGCCACCGATTGCCCGGAGAATCCTGGAAGGCGAGAAAGAGGAAGAAGACGTCCTGGAGCGGGTCCTCTTCATCGTGGGGCACCACCACGATTTCTCCGCCATTGACGGTATGGACTTTCAGGTTCTTGCTGAGGCCGACATCCTGGTGAATGCCCTTGAGGGGAAAATACCGGGGGAAGTTCTCCTAGAGCTTGTCGGCCGGGTTTTCCGCACCGAAGCCGGCAGGAGAGAGGCGCAAAAAATCCTCGCGAGGTAGAAAATGCCTCCCTCCTTTGTTATAATCTCTCCTGGTTTGCATTTCACCTACAAGGGAGGAGATACGCTATGGCACTCCGAGTGGATGAGGAGCTCTGTATCGGCTGCGAACTCTGTGTCCAGATTTGCCCTGACGTTTTCGAAATGAACGCCAACGGCAAGAGCGTGGTGAAGGAAGGCGCGGACGTGAACGCAAGCTGTGTCGATGAGGCCATCGATTCCTGTCCCACAAGCGCCATTATCAGGGAGTAGGTCTTGCCTTTTTGACTTTCTTTCTGTACAATAGGCTTGCCTGCGCCCCCATCGTCTAGCCAGGTTAGGACATCGCCCTTTCAAGGCGACGGCAGCGGTTCAAATCCGCTTGGGGGCGCCAGGGTGAGCTTCGAGGATCCCCTCCTTTGGCCCCAGGAGACTCGGGTTCTGCCCGCCGTTTCTTCCTCTTCCGCCGGTATTCGGAGTGCCCTCAGTTTATGGTACAATCCTTGGAGAAGCTTCTGGAGGTGAGGGAGGGTATGGAGTACTTCCTCGGGATTGACGTAGGCACAACCGGATGCAAGGTCGTCCTCATCGATGAAAGGGGAGAGCTCAGGGGGAAAAGTGTCTCCGAATATCCCCTCTACACGCCCCGCCCGAACTGGGCAGAGCAGAATCCAGAGGACTGGTGGCAGGGAACCCTGAAGGCCTTGAAGAAGGTCTTTGAGGTCTCGGGAGTGAACCCGAAAGACGTCGCTGGAGTTGGCCTTACCGGGCAGATGCACGGTTCGGTCTTCCTTGATGCGAAAGGGGAGGTTCTCCGCCCGGCAATTCTCTGGTGCGATCAGCGGACCGCCCGGGAGTGCCAGGAAATCACCGAGCGGGTGGGGCTTGAGCGCATTATGGCCATCAACTGCAACCCCGTTCTTCCGGGGTTCACCGCGCCCAAGATCCTCTGGGTTAAGAACAACGAGCCGGAGGTTTACGCAAAAATCGCCAAGGTCCTCCTTCCCAAGGACTACGTCCGCTTCAGGCTCTCCGGGGAGTTTGCCACTGACGTTTCCGATGCTTCCGGGACTTCGCTCTTTGACGTTCCCAGAAGAACCTGGTCCCAGGAGCTCATCCAGGCCCTTGATTTTTCTCCCTCCTGGTTCCCTCCCTCTTTTGAGTCCCCGGAAGTCACCGGCCGAATCCGAAAAGACGTTGCCGAGAGTTTGGGGATGCGGGAGGACGTCATCGTCGTGGCCGGTGGGGGAGACAATGCGGCGGGGGCAATCGGCACGGGCATTGTAAAGCCGGGGCTTGTTTCGGCAAGCCTTGGGACCTCAGGAGTCGTCTTTGCCTTCAGCGATGAGGTCCGGGTGGACCCAAAGGGACGGGTCCATACCTTTTGCCACGCGGTGCCGGGAAAGTGGCACGTTATGGGAGTCATGCTCTCGGCGGGCGGGTCCCTGCGCTGGTTCCGGGATGTCCTGGGGCTTGAGGAGAAGAACATGGCCCTCCTCCTCGAAAAGGACGCCTATGAGCTCCTCAGCGAGGAGGCGGAGAAGTCCGTTCCGGGAGCAGAGGGGCTTCTCTTTCTCCCCTACCTCACGGGGGAGCGGACGCCCCATGCCGATCCCTTTGCCCGGGGCGTTTTCTTCGGCATCACCCTCAAGCACCGCAAGAACGATCTCGTGCGGGCGGTGATGGAGGGCGTAACCTTTGGCATGCGGGACTCCTTTGAAATCATAAGGGAGATGGGCATTCCCATTGAGGAGGTTCGGGCCATAGGTGGAGGGGCCCGGAGCCCGCTCTGGCGAAAGATCCAGGCCGCCGTCTACCAGGTTCCCCTTTTCGGAGTCAAGGTGGACGAGGGGCCGGCTTTCGGGGCAGCGCTTCTTGCCGCCGTCGGGAAGGGAGCCTTCCGGGACGTTGCGGAGGCCTGCGCAAAAGCGGTGGCAGTCACCGAAAAGGTCCTCCCCGATAGTAATCTTGTGGCCCAGTACGAGCGCTTGTATCGCATCTGGCGGGAGCTCTATCCGGCGCTTGCTCCCTTCTACCGAAGGATTGCCGAGTGAGGTGAGGACTTTGGTGTCCCTTGAGAAAAAGGCCATATGCCTTGGTGAGCTCCTCATCGATTTTGTTTCCACCGTGAACGGTGTGGCCCTCAAAGACGCCCCGGGGTTTGAGAAGGCCCCAGGGGGAGCGCCGGCAAATGTGGCGGTTGGGCTTGCAAAGCTTGGCATCGAAACCTACTTCATCGGGAAAGTCGGCAAAGACGCCTTTGGGGAATTCCTCCGGGAAACCCTGGCCCGAAACGGCGTCAACACGAAGTTCCTCACCATGACTGAGAAAGCGAAAACCACCCTCGCTTTTGTCTCCCTCACCAAGGAAGGAGAGCGGGATTTCGTCTTCTACCGGGATCCGGGAGCGGACACCCTCCTTGATCAGAGTGACATCGATGAGGAGTGCTTCCGGGGAAGCGGGGTCTTCCACTTTGGGTCCATCACCATGACGCACGAGCCCTCTTGCAGCGCAACGCTCAAGGCCCTGGAATTAGCCCAGAAGTACGGGTACCTCATCTCCTTTGATCCGAACCTGAGGTTGCAGCTCTGGAAGGACCCCGAAGAGGCGAGATTCAGGATGCGCCAGGGAGTGGAGAAAACCCACGTCCTCAAGGTGAACGAGGAGGAGGCCCGGTTCATCGCGGCAAGCGAGGACCTCGAGAAAGCCTTGAGCTTCTTGCGGGAGCGCTACCGCGTTCCCCTTATTGCCGTCACCTTAGGAAAGAGGGGATGCCTCATCCTCTCTGGTAGAGAACGCCTTGAGGTTCCGGGGTTTTCGGTGGCCACAGTCGATACCACCGGGGCTGGAGATGGCTTTGTGGCTGGACTCTTGAGTTCGCTGTACATGTTCTGGAAGGACATCCGGGATGGGAAGGAGATTCCCCGGGATGTCCTGTACCAGGCCGCCCGTCGGGCCAACGCCGTGGGAGCCCTGACGACGACAAAGAAAGGGGCCATCCCTGCCTTACCCACTCAAGAAGAGGTGGAGGTCTTCCTCAAGGAGCAGGGGGCATGATTTTCGTCGTCTGCGCCAACCCGGCCCTGGATCGGTTGCTCGTCCTTGACGAGGTTGTTCTTGATGAGGTGCACCGGGCTCGGGAGGTTACGGTAACTGCCGGGGGCAAGGGAGTCAACGTCGCCCGGGCCATCCATACGCTCGGTGGGGAGGCAAAGCTTCTTCTCTTTCTCGGTGGAAGGGTGGGGGAGATGCTGAGGGAGTGCCTCGAAGAAGAGGGCCTTGAGTACTTTTCCTTTCCCCTGGAGGAGGAAACCCGAATCACCACCGTGCTCCACGAGAGGAGAACCAGGCGCCACACCGTCATTAACGAGCCGGGTCCTCTTGTTCCCCTGCGGGTGGCCTCTCAGGTTCTTGCCTTTTTGGACGAGCACCTTGGAAGGGGAGACTACCTCGTTCTTTCCGGGTCCCTTTCCCGGGGGATGCGCCTTGACTTCTACGCCGAGTGCACCCGCAAAGCCAGGGCAAGGGGAGCTCTCGTTGTCGTTGACACCTCCGGGGAACCCCTCCGGAGAGCTTTGCAAAACCCCCCGTTTATGGTAAAACCAAATGTGAGGGAAGCGGAAGAGGTCCTGGGTTTTCCGATTCGCTCCTTTGAGGACAAGCTCAGAGCCCTTTCCCTTTTTGAGGAGCGAGGCGTCGAGTGCGTTGTGCTCTCTGACGGTCCTCGGGGAATCGTGGCGAGCTTTTCGGGAAAGCGGTGGGTGGTGCGCCTGCGGGATGCCTTCCACGGTGAGTACTTCATCGGTTCGGGAGATACTCTTGTGGGTGCGATGGTTCTGCGCCTTTCTCAGGGGGCTCCTTTTGAGGAGGCTCTTCGTTTTGGGACGGCCTGTGGCCTTGCGAACACCTTTCTGGAAGGTGCGGGGGTTTTCGACCCAAAGATGGTTCCTCGCTGCGAAGAGCACGTTCTCGTGGAGCCGATTCCATAACGTGGGGAGGTTGGAGGCATGGAAATCGTTGTGCGAGGAAAAAACGTTGAGGTAACGGAGCTCATTCGGGACCACGTGACGAAGAAACTCGCCAAACTCGAGCGCTTCTTCAAGCGGATTCTCGACGCCACGGTCCACTTCTACTCCGAGCGCGGCCGGATACGGGTTGAGGTAACCATGACGGCAAGTGGGGTGGTGCTCCGGGGAGAGGGAGAGGGTCCGGACTGGAGGACGGCTTTCGATGAGGTCCTCGAGAAGCTCGAGCGCCAGGTGAAGCGCCACAAGGAGAAGCTGGAACGGAGGGGGCTCCTCAAAAAGGAGGAGCTCGTTGCCCTTGAGGGAATCCCTGGGGAAGAGGAGAGAGAAACCACCATTGCCGATCGGGTGGTTAAGGTGAAGGAGTTCGTGCTCCGTCCCATGAGCCTTGAGGACGCCATTCTCCAGATGGAACTCCTTGGCCACACTTTTTTTGTCTTCAAAGACCTTGATAAGGAGAAAGTCCAGGTGGTATATAAGAGGAAGGACGGAAACTACGGTCTCATCGACCTTGTGTACTGAAGATGACAAAGCTCGACTTGAGAGCCCTGGAAAAAGCCATCGAGTGCCTGGACGGGGTCCTCAACGCAAAAGTTGTGGGCGACTCAAGCATTGAAGAGGTCCACGTCCTTGCCCGTTCGACGAAATCCCCCAAGCTCCTCGTTCGGGATATCGAGACCCTCCTCAAAGCCCGCTTTGGTATCGACATCGACCACAAGAAAATCAGCGTCGTCACCTTTGACGTTGAGGAAGAAACGAAGTGGTTTGTGCCCCGTCTGGTCCTCTGGGGCCTTGGGTGGAAGAAGACCCCCGATGCCGTGGAAGTCGAGGTTGAGGTGAAGCTCGGGGAGCGAATCTACAAAGGCGTGGCCACCGAGAGTGCCTCTCGGGTTCGAAGCCACGCTTTCTTAGTAGCCAAAGCGACGCTCAACTGCCTCAACCAGATTGTGGGGGATACGCTCTTCATGCTCCACAACGTTTCCACGCACCACTTAGGGGAAATCGAGGTCGTTCTCACCTTCGTGGACTACGCCCGGGGAGGGGCACGGAAAGAAGAGGATCTTCTCGTCGGCACAGCTTTAGTGCGGGAGGATATCTACGAGGCCGTTGCCCGGTCGACTCTTGATGCCGTTAACCGGAAACTCGTTTTCCACATAGAGCGCTTCGAGGAGGAGGGTGGGCCAACAGTTTCTTCGTAACCACGAGCGGAGCGGTGGCCATCCCCGAAAAGCGGAAGGGGATGAGAAACGTACGAAGGAGGGTCCACAATGGCGAAGGTCCTGAGCGTGCTCCTTGGCCTGCTGGCCATCATTATTGCCAGCGGGGCTGGTTTTAGCTGGAGGCCTTGAGCCTTGCCCCTGTTGGCCCACCCGATGAGTTGTAGAGAATGAAAAGAAAGTTTTGGCTTTTTCTGTACTTAGCCTGTGTCATCGGGGCAGGTCTTGGGATTTTGGGGTTTTCGGTTTCCCACATCTTCTGGTCTTCTCATCTTCTGTCACTTTTTGCGACTTTCACCGTCTTGACTCTCGTTGCGGAGCTCCTCCCGGTGTACCTTCGGCCTGAGACGGCCATTTCGGTGAGCTTTGCCCCCCTTTACACGGTGATTCTTCTCTCTTCGCCTTTTCTCTCTGCGCTGGTGGCTTTCCTGGGCATGTTCTTTGGTACCCTGAAATCGAAATGGTACGCCGCTCTTTTCAACGGTTCCCAGTACGCCATCTCCGCTTTCCTGTCCGGCCTTGTCTTTGAGCGCCTTGGGGGGTACGGCTTTCACTGGAACGAGCCTCCCTTTTACCTTGCGGTTGGAGCTTCCATTGGGGCTTTCTTTCTGTGCAACGTCCTCCTTGTGCTGACTGTTGTTTCCCTGAGCGGTGGTATTCCCCTTTCGGCAATTTGGAAGCAGAGTATCAACGGCATCCTCCTCCAGTACTTCGCCCTTTTCCCCTTCTCTCTCCTCCTCTACTTCGTGTACAGCTACGTGGGCTACGCAGGCATCGCCCTCTTTTTCCTGCCTCTCCTTATAGCCCGGTACTCCTTTAAGCTCTTCGTGGACACAAAGCGCATGCACCTTGAGCTCCTGCGGGCCCTCACTGCTGCTGTGGACGCCAAGGACCCTTACACCCGGGGGCATTCTGCCCGGGTGGCGCAGCTTGCCCTCCGCATTGCCGATCGTATGAACCTCTCGGGGAAGCAGAAGGAAATCATTGAGTACGCAGCAATTCTCCACGATGTGGGGAAGATTGGCATTGCCGACACAATCCTCAGCAAACCCGGGAGGCTCACTCCTGAGGAGTACCGGGTGATTCAGGAACATCCCCTGATTGGGTACCGGATTGTGAAGGACGTGAACTTCCTCCGCCAGGTGGCGGAGGTGATTCTTGCGCACCATGAGCGGTGCAATGGCAAGGGGTATCCTCACGGGAAGCGCAAGGACGAGATTCCCCTTGAGGCCCGGATTGTGGCGGTGGCAGATGTTTTCGATGCCCTGACTTCTGAGCGCCCGTACCGGCGGGCGTACACCGCGGAAGAGGCCTTAGAAATCATGGAGAACGAGGAAGAGGGGCATTTCGACCCAGAGGTTCTTGCGGTTTTGAAGGAGATTGTGGAAAGCGGGGAATGGCGCCATGATGCTCGTTGATTTTTTCCTTGCGGGACTCCTCCTTGGTCTTCTTTTTGGGGGAAAACTCAGGGGGCTCTCCCGCCTTCCTTCCCCCTTTCTCCCGATGGTGGTGGGAGGGTTTCTCGTTCGCTTTCTTGCCCTTGGGTTCTCCGAGAGGCTTGTTCCTCTTTCCCAGGCCATCGGCATGGCGCTTGTCTTTTTGGGGACGCTTTTTGGGATTCGCCTTTTCGGCATGCCCCTTGTGAGTCTCGGGGCCTTCTGCAACTTCCTGGTGGTGGCGGCAAACGGTGGGAGGATGCCGGCATCAGGCGAAATGGCCGAGCGCTTGGGGCTTTTTTTCATTGCCGAGCGCCTCAGGAGGGGCTTATATCCTGAGTACATCCTCATGGGGGAGGGAACGCGCCTCAACTTCCTGGGGGATATCCTTCCTTACTTTTCCCTTCTTTTTCGGCGGCCCTTTGTGGTGAGCGTTGGCGACTACCTCCTTGGGATTGGTATTTTCCTCGTGCTCTTTTCGCAGCTCCGAAAGGGGGAGAGGGATGGAAAGGCCGATTAGGAAAGCGGTTTTCCCGGTGGCTGGACTCGGCGTGCGCCTTCTGCCGGCCACGAAAACGCAGCCGAAGGAAATGCTCCCCATAGTCGATCGGCCGGCGGTCCAGTACGTGGTGGAGGAGGCGATTGCCTCAGGAATCACGGATCTACTCTTCGTCACCGGGCGGGGGAAGCGGGCCATTGAGGACTACTTTGACTTTGCGGTGGAGCTTGAGTACGAGCTCAAGAATCGGGGGAAAGAAGACCTCCTTGAGGAGGTTCGGGGTATTGCGAATTCTGCCCATATCTTCTACGTCCGGCAGAAATCTCCTCGAGGCCTGGGGGATGCCGTCTTCCAGGCGAGGGCCTTCATCGGCGATGAGCCCTTTGCCGTTCTCCTTCCCGATGACATCATTGCCGGCGATCCCCCCTGCCTTGCGCAAATGCTTGCCCTTTTTGCAGAACGCCCGGGCGTGTATGTGGCCCTCATCGAGGTTCCAAAAGAGGAGGTTTCCCAGTGGGGCATCGTGAAAGGAAGAGAAATTTCCCCGGGCCTTTACCTTCTTGAGGACCTTGTGGAAAAGCCCGAGCCCCAGGAGGCTCCCTCGAACCTTGCCGTGGTGGGGCGGTACCTTTTGCCTCCCTCCATCTTTGATGCCCTCGCGGAGACCCCACCGGGCAAGGGAGGGGAAATCCAGCTCACCGATGCCATCCGGAGGCTCCTCGGGAAAGAGCCGGTGTACGGGTACTGCTTCCAGGGGGAGTACTTCGGGGTGGGGAGTAAGCTCGGGTACCTGAAGGCCAATGTCGCCCTTGCCCTCCGGCGAAAAGACCTTGCTCCAGAATTTCGGGCTTTCCTTCGGGAGCTTGTGGAAAGGGGGCTTGTGTAGTGGAAATCACCTTTTTCGGCGCCGCCCGGGAGGTTACGGGGTCCTCTTACCTTCTTCGGGGAAAAGATGCGAGGTTCCTTGTGGACTGCGGGATGTTCCAGGGAGGGAGAGAGGAGCGGAATGCCCCACCCTTCCCCTTTCCCCCAAGGGACATAGACTTCATTCTCCTCACCCATGCCCATCTTGATCACTCGGGGAGGATTCCCCTCCTTGTGAAGGAGGGTTTCCGGGGGAAGATTTTTGCCACCCTTCCGACCGTGGAGCTCTGCCGGATTCTCTGGCTTGATACGGTGAAGCTCATGAGGGAGGAGGTGGAGAGGGAGAACCGCCGCCGGAGGCGCTCCGGGAAGCCCGAGATTGCCCCCCTCTTTGGGGAGGAGGAGGTGGAGGAGGCGCTCTCCCTCTTTGAGCCGGTGGGGTACGATGAGGTTGAGGAGGAAAAGGGTGTGCAATTCGTCTTTCGGGATGCGGCGCACATTCTCGGGGCCGCCGCTTTGGAGGTCTGGGGTGAGGGGACGAAAATCGTATTTTCCGGTGATATCGGGCAGTTCGGCAACGTCATGGAGGGTTCACCTCCGGTTGTCGAGAACGCCGATTTCGTGGTCGTTGAATCGACTTACGGGAACCGCCGCCACAAGACCCTCGAGGAGACCCGGAAGGAGTTCACGGCTGTCATTCGGGACGCCATGGGCTCCTGTGGGAAGATTCTCATCCCCACCTTTGTGGTCGATCGAGCCCAGCGGGTTCTCTACGAGCTCCATCTCCTCCGGGAAAACCTCGGCCTTGACTGCCCGGTGTACTTCGATAGCCCCTTAGGGAAAGAGACCACCGATATCTACCTCAAGTACCGCCACCTCTTAAGTGGCGAAATCTCCGAGTTCCACCTCCGGGACGAGAACCCCTTCGCCTTTCCGAAACTCGCCTACGTCACGACTCCGGAGGAATCGAAAGCTCTGAACGATCTCGATCACGCCATTATCCTTGCCGGAAGCGGCATGTGCACCGGAGGGCGCATCCTCCATCACCTCCGGCACAACCTCTTTAAAGAGACGACCACGGTGATTTTCGTGGGCTTCCAGGCTCGGGGAACCCTTGGCCGGGCGCTCGTTGACGGGGCGAAGATGGTGCGGATTTTTGGGGAAGAGATAGCCGTTCGGGCAAAAATTGCCACCATCAACGGCTTCTCCGCCCATGGGGACGAGGAGGACCTCCTCCGCTGGATAGGGTACTTCCAAGGAAAACCAACCTTCCTTGTCACCCACGGGGAAGAGGAGGTTGCCGAAACCTTTGCCGGTCTCCTCAGGGAGAAAGGGTACGAGGCTTTTGTCCCTGCCTTTGGGGATACCTTTGATCTCCCCCGAAAGACGGTGGTCTCCTCTGCACGGCCCCTCTTGCGGGAGAACCTCCTTGGGAAGATTGAAGAGGAGCTCAGGAAACTCCGGGAAAAAGAGGCCACCTTGAGCGGGGAAAGTGAAGCGCTTCTACAGTCTGCCCTTATCCTTTTACGGGAGGCAGGGAGACTCGCCTCAGCCGATGAACTCCCGCAGGATGGAGTTTGAGGGGACAAAGGACGGGTTAAGGAGCATGAAGTGGTTGAGGAAAGAGTAGAGCCGGTACGCCTCGAGGTAGTGGGGGCTTTCGGGGGTGATGGCCCGAAGGAGGGCCTCTGCGTACTGGCGGAGAACGCAGAACTCATAGATGAGCGATGAGTTGAACATGATGTCGGCCTCTTCCTGGTAGGGGAAGATGTACTTCTCCTCTCCTGCCCTAACCTTTGGCCAGGTGGCGAAAACTTCTTCTGCCTTGCTCCCCCGGAACTGGCTGTCCCGGACGATGCGGCGGATGAGGCGGCAGTCGGTGGTGGGGATGCGGTTGTGGTCGTCGATGTTGAGGGTGGTGAGGGCGCTCACGTAGATTTTGAACTTCTCCTCTTCCCCGATGCTCTGGCCAAGGCGGGGGTTGAGGGCATGGAGTCCCTCAACGAGGATGATTCCGTCCTTCTCAAGGCGGCTTACGGTTCCCCTTGGCTCCCGCATGCCGGTGATGAAGTTGTACCGCGGGATCTCCACTTCTTTTCCTTCGACAAGGAGGGAGAGCTGCTCCTCAAAAAGCTCAAGGTCCAAAGCCTCAGGGCTTTCGTAGTCGGTCTCAAGCCCCTGGAGCTCGTGACGGGAGAGGAAGTAGTCGTCAAGGGAAATGGTTATGGGCTTGAGCCCGTTCACCCTGAGCTGGGTGTAGAGCCGCCGGGTGAAGGTGGTCTTTCCCGAGGAGGAAGGTCCGGCGATGAGCACAAGGCGGATGCTCCCCTTCCGCTGGGTGATGAGGTCTGCGATTTGGGCAATCTTCTTCTCATGGAGGGCTTCGGCGATGGCGATGATTTCCTTTCCCTCGCCCCGGGCAATGGCCTCATTGAGCTCCCCCACGTTCTCAATGCTTGTGATTTTTCCCCACTGGGCTGCCTCCTGAAAGGCGGAGAAAAGCTTTGGGCGAAAGACGTAAGGAGGGAGCTTCTCCAGATCGCCCTTCGGGAACTGGACGACAAAGCCCGGTGGGACAATCACAAAGGCAAAGGATGTGAGGTAGCCGGTTCGGGGGCATAAAGGACCGTAGTAGTGGTCGTAGAAGTCCCCGAGGCGGTACAGGGTAACGGCCGGTGTCCTCCAGTACCGGAAGAGGCGCACCACATCCTCTCGGGACTGCTGAAGATAGATGTGGGTGGCTTTTTCCCAGTTCACCGTCTCCCGCTCTATGGGGACGTCCGCATCAATCATCCTGCGCATGACGGCTTCGATGCGCTCCAAGGCTTCAGGTAGCTCGTGCTCTGCGCCCTCCACCGTGCAGAAGAGCCCATCGCTCATCGAGTGGAGAACCCGGAGCCTCTTTCCGGGGAGAACCTGGGAGACGGCGTAGCTCAAAAGGAAAAGGAGGCTTCTCACATAGGTCCTGCGCCCCTCAGGGTGGAGAAAGGAGAAAAAAACCACCGTGTGGTCCTTTTCCACCCGGGTTTGAAGGTCGACAATTTCCCCGTCGAGTTGGGCGGCAAGAATCAGGCGACGCTTTTCCGGGTACAGGCGCTCCACAACGCTTTCAAGAGTTTCTCCCTTAGATGCAGGGATGCGTTGCCCGTCCTCAAGTTCCAGAAAACACGTTCCTTGCTCTGCCATTTTGCCTCTCCTTTCCCTTTTTTGTATTTTATCCGAAAATAGGAAAGGGGTGAAGGGAATGTACAAGGCATACCACCTTGGGCTTTCGCAGGATGAGGTGCAAGGAGTGCCCCTGGCGCTCCTTCCCGGGGCTCCGGAGCGGACGGAGGTTCTTGCCCGGGCTTTCGGGAAAGCTCAGGTTCTGGCGTTCCATCGGGAGTTCAAGAGCGTCCTTGCCGAGGGGAAGAAAGGAAGGATTCTTGTGGTCTCAACCGGTATCGGCGGGCCGTCTCTGAGCATTGCGGTTGAGGAACTTGCCCGCCTCGGGGTACAATGGTTCATCCGGGTGGGAACGTGTGGGGCGATTCAGGAGGGGATAAACGTTGGGGACCTTGTCATCAGCGAAGGGGCAGTGCGCCTTGACGGGGCTTCAGAGCACTACGCTCCTCTTGCGTACCCGGCGGTTGCCGACTGGGAAACGGTGGGCATCCTCAAAAAAGCCTGTGAGGAGGCGGGGGTGCCGTACCACATCGGCATCACCTGCTCCTCGGCAACCTTTTACCCGGGCCAGGAGCGGTACGACACCTTTTCCCGGTACGTTCCAAGGAGCTTCCAGGGAAGCCTCCGGGAATGGCAGGCCCTTCGGGTCCTGAACTACGAGATGGAGGTGGCGACTCTTTTTGTCATCGCCCGGGTCTTTGGGCTCCGGGCAGGGGCGGTATGCGGTGTCCTTGTCAAAAGGACAGAAGAGGAGCATGTGGCAGAGGAAAAACTCGCTGAGGTCGAGGAGCGCCTTGCCCGGGTTGCGGCTTTGGCTGCTTCAAGGATTCTTGAGCTTTGACGGGGGAGGAAGCCATGCAGGAGGATTACGTTCTTCGGGTTCTCGTTGAGGGAACGCAGGTTCTTGGGTATGTCGCAAGCACCGCGCGCCTTGTGGAGCGGGCACGGAAGCTCCACCGCACAACCCCTGTGGCCACCGCGGCTTTGGGGAGGGCGCTGACTCTTGTGGGGATTCTCGGGGTAACCCTGAAAGAAAACCAGCGGGTTTCGCTTCAAGTTGATTGCCAGGGACCTCTTGAGGGCATCCTCGTGCAGGGGAATGCCAAAGGTGAAGTCCGGGGGTACGTTTCGCAGCCCTGGATTATCCTTCCCTCAAGGGAAAAGGGGAAGCTCAACGTGGAGGATGCGGTGGGGGCGGGCTCGAAGCTCCTTGTGGTGAAGGATTTGGGGTTTGGGGAGCCGTACCTTGGCAGCGTCACCATGCCCCGGGGAGGGATTGCCTACGATCTCGCCTACTACTTCACCACCTCTGAGCAGCTCCCTTCAGCCTGCAGCGCAGGGGTGTACGTGGGAAAGCGAGGTAAGGTTCTCTCTGCAGGAGGTTTCATCATCCACACCCCCTCGGGCACTTCCCTTGACGTCATCGAGATTTTGGAAGAGAATATTGCCCGTCTCGGTCCGGTGAGCCACCGGCTCTTTGCGGGGGAAACCCCGGAGGACATCACGGCTTTGCTCTTTGCTCGCCTCCCGTACCGAATCGTGGGGAAGAGCTCTCTGCGGTACCGATGCCGCTGTTCCCGGCGTCGGGCAAGGAACGTTCTTCTTCTCCTTGGAGAAAAGGAGCGGGAGGAAATCTTTGCGACCCAGGGGAGAGCCGAGGTGCGCTGTGCGTTCTGCAACCGGACGTACCTCTTCACGCCGGAGGATTTCGCCGGGAAAAAGCGATAGGGGGAGGACAGGTGTTCCGTATCGACTACGATCGGGAGCTCAACGACGAACAGAAAGCGGTGGTCTTCGCCGACGACGGCCCGATGCTTGTCATTGCCGGAGCCGGAAGCGGGAAGACCCGCACCGTGACGTATCGGGTGGCCTATCTTGTAGAGAGGGGAGTGCCTCCTGAGTCGGTGCTCCTTGCCACCTTCACGAATAAAGCCGCCCGGGAAATGCTCCATCGGGTGGAGGACCTCCTTGGGGTGGACCTTTCCCGCCTTTGGGGTGGAACCTTCCACCACATCGGGAACCTCATTCTCCGCCGGGAGGCGCGGAAAATTGGGTACGAGCCGAACTACACCATCCTCGATCGGGAGGACCAGAGGGACCTCCTCTCGGTGTGCTTAGAGGGGCTCGGCATCGACCTCACCAAGAGGCGCTTCCCAAGCCCTGAGGTTCTCGCGAACATCGTAACCTTGAGCCGGAATACCCTCAAATCCCTTGAGGACATCCTTGAGGAGCAGTACCCCCAGTTCCTCGATTGGGCAAGCCACATCGTTCACCTTTTCACCCTCTACCAGGAGAGGAAGCGCCGCCTCAACGTCATGGACTATGATGATCTCCTCGTGTACGTGTGGGAGCTTTTGCGAAGCGATGAAAGGATAAGGCGAAAGTACGGGGAACTTTTCCGGCACATTCTCGTTGACGAGTACCAGGACACGAACCTCCTGCAGGCGGAAATTGTCGATCTCCTTGCTGAGGCGCACCGCAATCTCCTCGTTGTGGGGGACGATGCCCAGAGCATCTACGCCTTCCGGGGGGCGAACTTTGCCAACATCCTCGATTTCCCGAAGCGGTACCCGGATTGCCGGGTGTTCAAGCTCGTGGTGAACTACCGGAGCACTCCGGAAATTCTCGATCTCGCCAACGAAATCATCTCCTTCAACACCCGTCAGTTCCACAAGGTTCTGAGGCCGGTGCGGAAAAGGGGTGAAAAACCCATCGTGGTGGCCTTGCGGGATACCCTCGAGCAGGCCGATTTCGTGGCAACGAAAATTCTCGAGCTCCGGGACCAGGGGTACACCCTCAACGATATTGCCGTTCTCTACCGGGCGCACTACCAGAGCATGGAAATCCAGATGGAGCTCACCCGCCGGGGGATTCCCTTTGAGGTTCGCTCCGGAATTCGCTTTTTCGAGCAGGCGCACATCAAAGACGTTGTCGCCCACCTTCGCCTCATCGTGAACCCGTACGATGAGATTTCCTGGAAGCGGGTGCTCCGGCTGTACCCCGGAATCGGCCGCCAGATAACCGAGCGGGTCTGGCAGGTGGTGGCAGAGGCGGAGGACCCCCTTTTCGCCCTGGAGCGGTCCGATACACTTTTGGCTCTGCCCTCGGGGGCACGGGAGAGCGTGACTCGTGTTCGAGAGCTCCTCTTGCGCCTTGAGGCCCTCGAAAGAGACCCCTCCCTTGCCATCGCAGCTGTCCTTGAGGGGGGATACCGGGACTACCTCATAAGCCGCTACCCGAACGCCAAGGACCGCCTTGAGGACCTCGAGGAACTCTCCCGCTTTGCCACCCGGTACAGTTCTCTCGAGACTTTCCTGAGCGAGCTTGCCCTCCTTGGGGGCATGGAGGGAGAGACAATCGTTGCCGGAGGGCTCAAGGACGAGAGGGTCGTTCTTTCCACCATCCACCAGGCCAAGGGCCTTGAGTGGGCGTGCGTTTTCCTCGTCTTCCTCTGTGAAGGAGCTTTCCCCTCAGCACAGGCGGTGCATCTCCCGGAAGAGCTTGAGGAGGAGCGGCGGCTCTTCTACGTCGCCTGCACGAGGGCAAAAGACCACCTTTTCCTGTGCTATCCTCTCCTTGGGGAACGCTCAAGGGGGAAGTCCCTCATCCGCAGGCCCTCGCGCTTTCTGGAGGAACTCTCCCCCTCTCTCTACGAGCGGTACCGGCTCCAAAGAAGGGATCGGTAATGCTTTCGCGGCGGGACTACATCTTCAACTTCTTCGTGGATTCCTTGGACTACGCCTTCTTCTCCCTTGCCCTGTCCTTTGGCTCAGTCACCACCTTCTTGCCCCTTTTTGCCAAGCGCCTTGGGGCAGGGAACATCGAAATCGGCCTCATCCCCGCTTTGGCTTACCTTGGCTGGTCTCTCCCTGCCCTGTGGGGCGCAAAGGTCTCCCAGAGGCTTTCGCGCAAACTCCCCTTCATCCTCCGGGTTACCCTCTTTGAGCGCCTGCCTTTTTTTGGGATTGCCCTTGTGGCGGCGTTTTACGCCACCTCTTCCCCGCGCCTTGCCCTGTACCTTGTCCTCCTTTTCCTTGCTGTGGCCTGCTCGGCCATGGGGTTTCTCGGTCCCATCTGGACGGAGATGATTGGCAAAGTCATCCATTCCTCCCGCTGGGGACTGTACTTTGCCTGCGGGAATGGCATCGGGGCCCTCATGGGCATCTGGGGCTCGCAGCTTGCGGAGCGCCTCATCGCCTCGTACCCCTTTGCCTGGAACTTTGCGCTGTGCTTCTTTCTCGCCTCTTTGGCCATGGGAGTATCGTACGTTTTCCTCTCCCTCACCCGGGAGGAAGACGGACCGGTAACGGATGAGGGAGGGAGCTACCTTCGCTCCTTTTCCCGCATCGTCCGTGAAGACCCAAACTTCCTTCTCTTTCTGGTAGCCCGGGTGTTCCTTGCCCTTGGGGTTATGGGGGCGGCGTTCTACACTGTTTCGGTGCTCGGACGGTTCTCCATTCAGGATACCTTCATTGCCCGCTACAACGCGGTGCTCCTTGTTTCCCAGGCGCTGTCGAACTTCTTCTGGGGGCCTCTGGGGGACAAAAGGGGGCACAAGCTCGTTTTGCTCTGCGGAACTTTAGCGATTCTCTTGAGCAACCTCTGGGCCATTCTTGCTCCCTCTCCCGGGCACTTCTTCCTTGCCTTTGGGCTCCTTGGCCTCAACTACAGTGCGGTGTCGGTGGGTGGAGTGGCGATTCTCCTTGACTTTGCCCCACCGGAGAGGCGGTGGCTTTACCTCGGGTGGGGGAGCTTCTTCTCCGGATTCCCCGCCTTCTTTGCCCCGATTCTTGGGGGGAAGCTTGCCGACCTTTTCGGGTACACCACGGTGTTCTGGGTTTCCCTTCTTCTGAACGCCCTGGGACTTGCGCTCCTTCTTGCGGTGAGGGAGCCCCGGGCTTTCGAGAACTTTGCGGAGTAGAAGCATGCGACGCCTTCTTGCGGTTCAGGGAACGGCCTCAGGAGTGGGGAAGAGCCTCATTGCCGCAGGACTCTTGCGCTACTTTGCCCGGAAGGGGCTTCGGGTTGCCCCCTTCAAGGCGGTGAACATGTCCCTGCACTCGGGCGTCACCCCCCTGGGGGAGGAGATGGCCCGCTCGCAGATTCTTGGAGCCCAGGCGGCGGGGATTCCTCCTGACTCCCGGATGAATCCGATTCTCTTGAAGCCCGAGGGCGGAAGCGTTCAGGTGGTCCTTCGGGGGAAGGTCTCTGGCCGGTTCCCCTCCTTTTCCCCCTTCCCCCGGGAGGTCTTCTGGCGGGCGATTGTGGAAAGCCTTGAGTCCCTCCTTGCCGAGTACAACTTTGTCATCGTCGAGGGGATGGGAAGCCCTGCCGAGATTAACCTGAGGGAACGGGACCTCGCCAACATGTCCCTTGCCCGGAGTTTTGGGATTCCTGTGCTCCTTGTGGGGGATATCGAGCGGGGTGGAGTCTTTGCCGCCCTCTACGGGACCTGGGCTCTCTGCGGGGAGGACAGAAAGCTCATCCGGGGGTTTGTCATCAACAAGCTCTGGGGGGATTCGGAGGTTCTCAGGCCGGGGATTCGAGAACTCGAGGAACTCACCGGTGTCCCGGTCCTGGGGGTTTTGCCGCACTTTCCCTGGTCTTTGGATGACGAGGACAGTGCCCTTTTTACGTTTCGGCCCCGGGTGCTCTCCTCTTGTGCCCTCCGGGTAGGGGTCCTGCGCCTTCCCCATGCCTCGAATCTTACCGATTTCAGGCCCCTTGAGCTTGAGGACGATGTGGATATCTCCTTCGTTTCCCTGAAAGGACGCTTCGACGATTTCGATCTTCTCATTCTTCCCGGGACAAAGAGTACTCTTGCGGACCTTGCCGCAGCCTGGGAGGTATCCCTTGGGGAGAGGCTCAAGGCATTTGTGGCAAAAGGTGGGGTTGTTCTTGGGGTTTGTGGGGGCTTCCAGATGCTTGGGGAGGTGCTCCAGGACCCCCACGGGGTGGAAGGGGGAGGGGAAATGCAGGGTCTTGGTCTTCTTCCAGCCGTTACGGTTTTTGCAAGAGAAAAGCGGCTCTCCCTTGCTTCAGGTTACGCTCCGCTTTTCGGCGAGAGGGTAGAGGGGTACGAAATCCACCACGGGAGGAGCTTCAAAACCGCCCCCTGCGAGGCGTTCTTCGTCCTTGACGGAGGGGAACCCGAGGGGATGGTGCGGGATGGTTGCATCTTCGGAACCTACCTCCATGGGCTCTTTGATGAGGGGAGGTTCCGCCGGGCGTTCCTCAACTACGTCAGGGCTCTTCGGGGCCTTCCACCGTACGCTCAGGAGAGCCTGTCCTGGCGGGAGTTCGTGGACAGGGAACTCGACCGCCTTGCGGGGTTCCTCTCCTGCCACCTCAACATGCCGCTTCTTGAAAGGATTCTCGCTCTTTCCGAATGAGGGATTTCGCCTCCCACTTCCCGCTGAGGTAGTAAAGATAGGCAATGAGGTAGCCGGCCACCGGTCCGGCGACGAAGCTCATCCATATGCCCCGCTCCGCCAAGGAAGTCATGGAGAGGAGCTTTGCCACCGGGATACGCACAAGCCAAAGGGTAAGGAGGGTGTTCACCATGGTCTGGAAGGTGTCCCCGGCTCCCCGGAGGAAGCCGTTGTACGCGAACATGAGGGCAAAGGGAACGTAGGAAGGACTCACGATACGGAGGTACTCTATTCCGATGCGGGTAACCTCAGGATCGGTGGTGAAGATTCGGATAAGCTGTGGGGCAAAGGCAAAAACAAAGGCTGAGATGGGCAGCGCAAAACCTCCGGCCACAATCGCTCCCCAGCGGGCCACTTCTCTCGCCCGGGTGAAGTTCTGGGCTCCCACGTTTTGTCCTGCAAGGGAGGATATGGCAATGCTGAAGCTCATGGCAGGCAGAAAGGAGAACTGATCCACCCGTGCAGCTGCCCCAAAGGCGGCAACCACAGTCTTTCCAAAACCGTTCACAATGGCCATCATGGTGAGGTGCCCTAAGGACACGATGGTCTGCTGCGCTCCGGCAGGAAGCCCAAGGCGAAAGAGCGTCCGCACGAAGGAGGCACAGGGAACGAGGTAGTCCTTCTCGAAGACGAAGAATCCACCCCGCCTGAGGATAACCGTTCCCCAGATGGCTGAAAACCCCTGGCTCACCGTTGTCGCGATGGCTGCTCCGGCAACCCCAAGGCGGGGAAAGGGAGGAACGCCAAGAATAAGAAGGGGGTCAAGGATAATGTTGAGGATTGTGGCGTACACCAAAAGCACAAGGGGAGTCTTCGAATCCCCCACTCCCCGCAGGATACTCCCGATATTGTTGTACAGGAACATGAAGGGAAGCCCGAGGAGGAAGAAAAAGAGATACGATGCCGCAAGCTCCATGATTCCCGAAGGTGTCCGTATGAGGTGGAGCAGGCTCTCATGGACAAAAAGCCCAAGGACCATGAGCCCAAGGCCAAGGAGGGTCAAAAGGGCTGTGGAGGCCGTTGCCGTCCGCCTGACTTCCTCCTCCTTTTTTGCCCCAAAGTACTGGGCCACCATGACACTTGCCGCCATGCTCAGGCCGATGGTGAAGGCCACAAGGAGAAAGACAATGGGAAAGCTCACCGACACCGCGGCAAGAGCCTCGGGTCCCAGAAAGCGCCCAACCCAGATGCTGTCCACGGTGTTGTAGAGGGTCTGGAGGAGGTTCCCGATGAGCATGGGTATGGAGAAGACAATGAGGTGTCGTGGAATGCTCCCCTGGGTGAAATCGGTAACGCGTCCCTGTTGCATGGTGTTGCACTCCTTAGATATCTAATTTCCCGGTTTGCCCCTATTGTACTGGGCCTACAGGGCGAAGTCAACTTTCGCCGGGCTAAGCTTCTTCTTCCAACCCGTGGGCGAGCTCAAGCAGGAACCTTTCGAAATTCCCCAGCTCCTCGCGGAGAGCCTTATGCGTTTCTTCTAACCCCTCGAAAAGAGGGCGCATTCGTTCCCATTCCAAAAGGTATCCGTAGACATTCCGGAAGACGTGCCGAAACCTCAGGTATTTAAATCACCGCGGGACGGACCTCGGGAATGGCGATGCTCATCCTAAAGAGGAGTCTCTTATGCCAGTCAAAGCTCTCGCGATTTCTACCACCGTTCATGTCCTGGGAAATGAGCTCAAAAATGTCCTCGACGATGGTGTAGAAATCGTGGAGGAGGCTTCCCAATCCCCTGAGGTCGAAACGGTCGGGCTTCGTAGAGGAGTAGCGAACCATTTGTTCTTTTGCTTCGCCGACAACAAGATCCAGGGATTGGAGCAGGTTCTCAATCTCCCCAATGAGCGAGAGAATCGCTTCCTTCTTTCCCATAAAGAAGAACCCCATTCTTGAGAATGGCCTCTCGCAGGGGTGCCGGACAGGCTTCAAGGTCCACAAGGTCAATCTCAAAGTCGCTCATCCTGTTGACTTCGGCAAGGATTCGGAAGTACTCCCCTTTGGGGATAGCCTCCGCAGCCAAATCGATGTCTGAGGCAAGGCCAAAGCGCCTCCAGCCCCGCATTGAGGAGGCCAGTGAACCAAAGAGGTACACTCTTTTTGCCTTGCCTTTCTCAACCAGGCTTTGGGCAATGGCAAAAGCCACCTTGAGGGCCTCTTTTGCCCTTTCCTGCCGCTTTTCCTCCTCAGCCCGCGCTCTTTTTTTCCAGGACGAAAGGTAGGCCTCGATGTCCGGTGCCTTCACGGAACCCATTATACCACGGGGGAATTCCTGCGGGTTTGTTGTCGACCTCCGGTAGCGCGGAATCTCCCTCCAGGGCTTAACAGGGCGATACTCCTGCCTTTCCCCAACCGAACTTCGGGTGCTGCATTTCGTCGCTCAGGAATTCGGTAACCGGAGCTTCCGGTATCTACAGGAGGCAGTATCGAGGGAGAAAGCTTTTCAGGAGACCAAACCCCGGGAATTCATTCCTTATGAGCTTGCCCACTCTTTGACTGTGAGCCTTCCTCGTGAGGAGAACCCTCCTTTTTAGTTAGTACACACATTCGCGGGCTGCTGCGACGTACGCCCTGAGGTTCTCGGGGGGAGCATCGAAGAAATGGTCTGCGCAGGAGAGGATGTATCCGCCTTCGTAGCCCACACGTTCAAAGAGGGTATGTACGGTTTTCCTGATTTCTTCAGGTGTTCCGTACGTCAGGACATTGATTTGGTCCATGCCTCCTATGAGGGCTAAGCGGTTTCCGATTTTCTCTTTGAACTCCCAGGGTTCCTGGTTTCCTCCAATGCTCGTGGGAGCTAAGGTTTCAGAGGCATCGGTGCCATTGGCGACGATGAGCTCTTCGATTCCTCTTGTCCCCCCGCAGGTATGGTAGGTGATTCGGAACCCCAGGTCGTGGAGCGCCTGGTGGATTTTTCGATCGTAGGGCAGGCAGAATTCTTCGTGGATTTTCGGAGATATGAGAGTCGACGAGGCGGCTCCTCCGCCGGTTTCCACGAGGTCAAACTTTGCCCCCTTCATGGTTTCTATGAACTGGAGTTTCTTTTCAAGAAGGATTTGCAGGAGCTCATGAACCCAGTCCGGTTGGTCAAAAGTGCGCAGGATGAGTTCGTTGATGTCAATGAGGCAGGCGGCGTGTTGCCAGCAACCCGCCTGGTCCCCCCAGATGAGACCGCGCAGGATACCGTGGTCGCCTATTTCGTCGTAGAGGCGATTGACGGCGTCCACGTTGAGGGGATGCACCGGCATGTACTTGCGAAGGAGCTTGATGTCCTCATCGTGCTTTAGGAGGTACTCGGACACCCAAACAGTTTTCCGGTTCCCGGAGGTCCTGTACGTTAAGACTCCTTCGGGAGTTGTGATGGTGTGGTGGTACTCCCAGTCGTCGGGGTCGTTGCGCACCACGGTTACCTCGTGTCTCCATGTTGGGGTTGAGAATCTCGAGAAGTCGGGATTGGTCAACCAGAATTGCTCCATTTCTTCAACGTACTGAACGGCGGCATCCATGCCGAAGTATATGAAAGCCTCGAGTTCGCTCATCCCTCCAAGGTACGTTTCCAGATGGTACCGCTGCCACTGGTGGACGGTTACAGGAAGGCGGTCGGGTTTCCCCCGTTCGAGGGCGATGATCATGCGTTCCTTAGGAGTCATCCTTTTCTTGCCTCCTTGGCTCCCAGACTATACCGAGAGTTCTGATTTCATAGGGGTTGAGGACACCTTCAATCCTGTTCCTTCGAGAAGCGATATGCATTTCCTCTTCTTCAAGAAGGGAGAGTTGCCAGATTTCAAGAACCGGGATATTAAAGGTGAGGCAGAATTCCTGTGGCTTCTCCGTGGGGTTGTAGATTCGCAGCACCATGTCGTGCCCCCCTTCCCTCTTTTTCAGGGCGCTGAGGACGATTTCCTGGTTGTCGCAGTGACAGAGGGAGAAGCCGTTGAGGGGGTGATTCGACTTCCCGCGGACCTGGAAGAGGAGTGGAGGGTTGCTCAGGAGACGGGCTTCCCTGTAGGGGAGAAAGTCCGAGGGTTTTCCTTCCCCAAAGAGGACACCAAGGCGGAATCGGTGCGTGCCCAGGCACTGCGCGCCCTCGGCAGGTAAACCCCACCCGGCGTGCCCTTTCCTTGTGAGTAAGTCGTCCCGCGAGAGCCAGCCAACGGCTCTAAGCAGGGTAATGGCCACGCAGGTTGCCTCTTTTTCGGGGAGGATTTCGTACTCTCGAAGCCCCTCGTTGCAGACCGTGAAGACGTACCTCCCGTTCTCAAGGAGAACGAAGTCGTTTTGCGGCTGCGTTTTCCTCTCGTTCTTTCTCCGGAGGAGTGCGAAGTGGGAATCGGCGAAGTGGTGGTCAACTGCAAAAGGAGCAAAGAAGAGCATGCGCAGGCGATGGTCGCAGGCTTGATTCTCGAGGGTTACCTCGAAGTCGATTCGTCTTGAGCCCTGGGTGAGTTGCACTTCCACCGTGAGGGGGACAGAAACCCTTTCTTCGCTCCGCTTCTTCCTGTGGGGAGCCAGGGCTTTCGGCAAATCGAGGGAGTACTGGAGGCGGATGCGCTGGACATACCGATCGTGGCGAACCCACTGTATTTGGGGGATAACCGCATCACTCCGGATGAGCTCATCCTCTTCACAGGGTGAGTAGTCGTACTCATCGCCTGCATCTGCCCCATCTTCAAAGACAGGGCCGAGGGGGAATTCCTGCTGTGTTGCCTTTTCGTAGAGCCAGATTCGGCCCTGGGGTTCAATTCGGAGGCGGTAGAATTCGTTCTCCATAGTCCATTCTGTGGGGAACCCGGAAAGGGGCGCTTTGCTTTCCTTTTCGTTTCTGGGAACAATCCTGAAGAAGGCGCAGCCAAGGGGTGGAAGGTTTTGCACGGAGAAGGCGATGGTGTACCGTTGGGCTCTGAAAATCTCAGGAAGCGTGTGTGTCGGTGTCTCCATGAGTGTTACCCACGAGCTCTCGAGGATTTCGGGAACAATGGTTTCACCCTGGCCTACAAGCTCAAGAGCCGGTGCAAGCTCCTCCTCTTCAATCGTGTAGGATCGGATTTTGCTGATTTCAAAGTCCACTTCTTGAACCTTTCTCTTTTTGAGGTATACGGTACCCTCAAGGTAAGTGCTCACCGGATACGGGTACGGGTTAAAGATAATCAGTACATCTTCATCGCCCTTGCAAAGGTCTTCAAGATACCTTCTTGCCTGGGCCAGAAGTTTTGAGGCCACATCCTCGATTCTCCTGTACCTTTGCATCATCTCTTCGTGCACTTCGTCTATGCTGCAGCCACAAATTGAGTCGTGCGGGGAGTTTTCAAGAAGGAGCTTCCAGAGGTAATTGAGGAAGTCCTCTGGGTACGGAATGCCCCAGGGGGTGAGAAAGGCGTAGAGGGGTTCCAGGTAGCGCTCCAGAAGGTACGAAGACCGGGTGTGCTTCTGCTTGAGGTACACCCGGGAGGAAAGGGTACCCCCCAGGAGGTAGTTTACGTCGTCAGCCCGCCATTCACCTTCGTACACCGGTAGCGGTGGCGCTTCCTCCTCAATTCTCTTGAAAAGATAGGGGAGATTCGAGTGGAGAACCACGTGCTCTTTCAGTGCTTCTCTGAGCACGGCGAGTTTCTTCGGGAGTTCCAAATCCGGCTCAATGTGGTCGCTGCCGTTCATCAAAAGAAGATGCTGGGTGGTGGCAAAGGGTGCGAGCTTTTCTATGAGTCTTCGGATGCGTCGTACCAGATCCTCCTGTGAGGCCGGGAGATTTGCGGCAACCCCATATCCGAAAGGCATGTAAATGGTGAGAACTTCCGAACCGTCAGGAGCCTTCCAAAAAAATTCGCTTTGTGTGACTTCGCGTGAAGCTCCTCTCCAGAAGGTGGCGTAGCGAATTCCGCTTTTTTTGAGAATCTGTGGCATCTGCGCGATGTGTCCGAAGGCATCGGGAAGGTATCCGATGCCATTGCGACCACCGAACTCCTGCATCAGGCGTTTTCCAAAGAGCAGGTTCCGGATGTGGGTCTCGCCGCTTACGAGGAATTCATCGGTGAGAACGTACCAGGGGCCGATGAAGATTCGTCCTTCTCTAACGAACTTCCTGAGTTCCTCCCTGCGGTGGGGCTTGATGGCGAGGTAGTCCTCAAGCACAATGGTCTGCCCGTCAAGGAGGAAGGAGCGGTAGCCAGGGTCGTTACGGAGAATTTCAAGGAGGCGGTCTATGAGATGCACCAGGCGGAATCGGAAGGCATCAAAGGTTTCGTACCACTCCCTGTCCCAGTGCGTATGGCTCACGAAGTGCAAGTACATGGGCAACACCTCCAGGTGTTTCTATCTCTTCCCCAGTTCCTCACATACCGCGAAGTAGTAGAAGATGTTCTCAGGAGGGATGGTGTGTGTCAGGTGGTTTGCGACGCAAAAGAAGTACCCGGGGCAATCCTTGCCGAACCTCGCGCAGCGTTCCACTTCTCTTTTGATGTCCTCTCTGGTCCCCTCCTGGAGAATTCGTCCGTCGATGTTCCCGAACATCACTTTGCTCTGGCCGTACTTCTTGCTCAGGGTTTCAAGGTCGGTGTAGCTTTCGGCAAAGAATCCATCCGCGCCACAGGATAGCACATCGTCGATAACCGCGTCGATTTTTCCGTCGGAGATGAAGATAACCTTTTTCCCTTTCTTCTTCAGGGGTTCCCATATCATCTCGTAATAGGGATAGAGGTGTTTTCGGTACCATTCGGGGCTGAAAATGGGTCCCCGGGTCATACAGAGATCGTCGTGGCTCGTGAAGACCTCGATGTCCGTGAGGGCAAAGGCGGAAGTTACTTTGAGGGAGATTTCGGCAAATCCTTTCCATATTCTCTGGAATTCCCCTGGGTAGAGGTATACGAGCTCGGCGAAGTGTTCCCAGCCAAAGAGCATGAGTGGCCACATGAGGAGTGTTCTGTAGTAGTGTCCTGGCACGAGGGCTCGTTCTCCAACAAGGTCCTGGAGCATGTGGAAGTCCTCGTTGAGCTTTGCCGCCATTTCTTCAAGGGGGAGGTGGAGGAAGCGTTGTAGTGGGTCGATATCCTCGAAAATTTCCTCGGACTCGCGGGCCAAAAAAGCCTCCACGGGGTCGAACCGGAGGACGTCTTCAATCGTGGGGAACCGGGACCCGTGGTCCCACTCCCAGGTGGTCCCACCTCCCCAGCGGCTCACCGCTTTTCCCCGAACATTCACCACCGTTCCGTTCTCTTCCACCCGGAACGAAGGGGGCGTGTCGGTGCGGGGCGGGATTTCCACATCTATGGCCAGAAGCTCCAGAGTTCGCAGGCGGGCCTTTTGAGGGTGAACCTCAGGGTCGATTCCTGTAAGCTGGCGCTCAAAATCAGGATTGGCGAGGAATTCCCAGTGAGGGATGCGATCCGTCGGCTTAAGGAAGAGAGCGGCACGCGCTCGAGCACGGCTTGCCATTGTCATACCCTCCAGTTTTCGAAAATGTTGTGAATTGCCTCGAGTTCCTCCTGGCTCCAGTTCATGTCGTGCCCCAGAAGGGAGTTCGTCGTGTCCACAAGGATGTACAGGAATGGGACGTCTTTGCCGACATTCTTGAGATGCCTCAGGTAGTCGAGAACGCTGGAGAAAACGATATCCTTGTTCAAACCAAGGTGAGGAGAGATAACCACCTCTCCCTGCAATTCCTCGACAACCCTTTCAAAGGGTGTCTCCGTGGCTCCAAAGTTAATCCCTTTGAGCCCCTTAACCTCTTTGAGGACTTTGAGGTTGTGGGTGAAGTTCCCGCAGGAGTGGATGAGAATGCCTCCGAACTCCTCAGAAAGCGCGTTGAGGTATGGGAGTGCGAATTCTCTGTAGAGCTCAGGAGAGAGAATGCTCAAGAGATCCTCACTCACGCAGATTCCCTCACCCCAGGGGAGGTAGTGCTGGAGGTGGCACGGGATGAACTCTGCTCTTCCTGCTGCCCTTCGCTGGGCATGAACAAAGTCTATGAGGAATTCCGTGATCATTCCAAGGAGATGGTGCACTGCCTGGGGGGCTTCGAAGAGGGCGAGGAAGAAGCTGTTGCTCTCCCAGAGGAGGTACGCCACGTCAACGGGCCCCTGGAGGTCCGTCATCTTTACGGGGAACCGGCCGTTCGTTTCCTGGACCGCAAACCGGGTGAAGTCGAGGACCTTTCCGATGAGCCCGCTGTCAAGCGAAGGCTTCTTGAGTCGATACACGACTGAGGGGTTGTCGAACACGATAGGTTCGTTCCAGGGGTATCGTCCTTTTTCGAAACGAACAGGAGCACCGAAGGCCGATGGGAAAATGCTCGTTCCGAAATCCGTCCGGAGTGCGGGGATGTCAAAATCCGCAATTGTGTCCCGCAGGGAAAGGCGGAGCAGCTCTCCTTCGAGGAGCTCCTCAAAGGAGGGGAGGTGCCCTTTCAGGAAGGGATTGGTGCCCGGAGAGCCAATGTAGAAAACCGGTCCGTGTTCTGCCTTTTCCCAGAGGCGGTGGAGGATGGTCTTTCTTTCCTCAATCGAGAGTTTTTCAGGGAACATGGATGAACCACCTCATTTGATGGCGCCTCTTGTCAATCCTTCGACGATGGTACGCTGGAAGATGATGACAAGGGCAACCACAGGGATGATCATCACCACGCTCAAGGCGCTCATGAGGTCCCAGGGTTTCCCGTAGGCTGTGGATTCCAGAGCAACCTCGGTGAGCCCTACCGTTAGGGTCTTGCTGTTTGCGTCGACACCGAAGACCAGGGGATAGAGGAGTTCATTCCAGCTCGTGATGAAGTTGATGACGAACATCGTCCCGATGGCTGGGAGGATAAGGGGTAACGAAATCTGGAAGAGGATTCGGAAGAATCCGGCTCCGTCAATTGCGGCAGCTTCTTCGATTTCGACCGGTACCCGCTTGATGAAGGAAATGAGAACCCAGATGGTGAAAGGCGTGATGAGGCTGGACATTGCGATAACCATTCCCTCAATGGTGTTGAGGAGATTCACTTTACCGTAGAGCTCGTACAGGGGAATGACTGTCGTTATGGGAGGAAGGGCAATGCTCAAAAGAAAAACGAGGAGGAGCACATTGCTGCCTCGGAAGCGAATACGCGCAAAGGCATAGGCAGCAAAAAAGCTCAAGAGCACCGACACCGCACTTGAGGAAAGGGAGAAGGTGAGGGAGTTCCTGAGGTAGGCGGAGAAGGGAATGTTATGCATCATGCGGGTGAAGTTCTCGGTTGTGAAGTACTTTGGAAAGTAGAGTGGGGGAATTGAGAAGAGCTTGTGTTTCGGTGTTACGGAAGAGATGAAAATCCAGTAAAAGGGGAAAAGGGTTATAAGGACGTAAACCAAGAAGAGGCCATAGGTTACCACAAGATTACCCCGTTCCCTCTCAAAGGCCATAGTTTTTCAACTCCTTACATGAGGATTTCGAATTTCCGGGAAATGAACAGGAACAAGAGTCCTAAGACGCCAACGAGGAAGAGGAGAACAACGCTCAGCGCCGAGGCGTACCCAAAGTTCATGTGGGAGAAGGTTTCCTGGTAGATTTTATAGGACATGATGGCTGTAGAGAATCCAGGACCTCCCCCAGTCATTCCGTAGACGATGTCAAACGTTGCCAGGTACCACACGGTGAAAAAGAGCACCACAGTCATGATGATTGGCGCAAGAAAGGGAATGGTGATGTAGCGGAAACAGTGCCAGGAAGACGCTCCATCCACGTGGGCTGCTTCGTAAATTTCGGAGGGAACACTCTGGAGACCGGCCAAAAGAAGGATGGCCACAAAGGGAGTGTTTTTCCAGACATTGGCAAGAACAATGGCCCATCGGGCGCCCCATGGGTGCACAAGCCAGGCAAAACGCCAACCTGTGGCGCGGGCTATGACGTCGGTGATGATGCCGTACTCGCTGTCGAACATCCATCTGAATCCCAGCGCCACGACAATCATCGGAATGGCCCAGGGGACAAGGTTTATGACTCGCGCAAAGTACCTCAGGTGGAAACGCTTGTTCAAAAGCAAAGCCACGAGGAGTCCCAACGTCGTCTGGAACGCAATGGATAGGAAGGTGAAGAAAATGGTGAAGAAGATGCTCTCTCGAACCACCAGGTCTGTAGTCATTTTCTGGAAATTTTCGAGTCCGGCATATTTGTGGAGGCCGATAATTGGGTTAACCTTGAAGAATGAAAGGTAGACGGTGTACACCACCGGGTAAAGGGAGGTAAACAACCGAAGCACAAGTGCAGGAAGAATAAGCGCCAGTGCGTAGTAGAGTTTTCGACGAGAAGCTTTCTGGAGTTTCATAGCTTTTTGGGGCTCCTTTCGGCCCGCCCTGCGGCTCGCAGGGCGGGGTTACTTTTGCCTATTCGCCGAGCTCGGCCATCATCTTTTTCCCTTGCTCGACGGCCTCATCGAGGGTCATTTGTCCAATGAGGTATGCGGAAACCACGTCATCAACGATGTTCTGCGCCTCGGCAACTCTCGGGTGGTACGGGCGAGGAGCGGGAACGTTGTTGTCGCTGTACCACTTCATGTACTTAGCGAGTCCTTCGTCACCCATTTCCGCCATGACGGAGTACCTTGGGTTCATGAACCAGCTGTTGGCCCGGGCAAGCTTTGGAGCAATTTCCTTGGAGAGGATGAACTGGATGAACTTCTTTGCTCCTTCCTTGTTCTTCGCAAATTTTGGAATCTCCCAGCCCCATCCTCCGGCCCAGGAAGCGTTGCTCACCGGACCCTTTGGCGGGAGAGCAATTTCTGCCTTTCCTTCCCTGTACCACTCGGTATTGTTCCGGGTGACACTGTAGAAGTACGGCCATTGACGCATCATGGCTACACGGTCGTTCATGTAGTCCTCGTTGATTTGGTCGTAGTTTTTGTTCAGGGCTTCCTTGGGGAAAACCTGGTGCTCGTAAATCATGTCGTGGATGAATTTCACCGCTGTCTTGAATCCCTCGTCAAAAGCAAAAGGATTACCCCCTGCTTGAATGGTGAGGTAGGCGACGTAAACGTAAAGAAGTGCTGGTTTGCTCAACGCGTCCTGTACACCGATTTTCCCTTGGGCTGTGAATTTCTTTGCGATGTCGACCATTTCCTCCCAGGTTGCCGGAGGAAGGAGGCCCATTTCGTCGAACCAATCTTTACGGTAGAAGAAGTAGCTGAACTCGAAGCTGTGTCGTACGCGGTATACCTTGTCGTCAATCCAGTTCCAGACCTTTTCTGACTCCAGCATGCTGGGCGGAAAATCCTCGAAGAAATCCGGAGGGAGTACGTCATTGAGCGGTTCGAGCCACCCTGCGCGAGCAAAGGCGGGCGAAGCCTCGTCCGAATCACTCACGACATCGTAAGGGCTCTGGCCAGCTCGATAGTACGTGGTGAGCTTTGTGAGCGCATCGGTACCCGAAGAAGGCATGGATTCGAGAACAACCTTTATACCAGTTTGGGTTTCAAACTGCTCAATGAACGGCTTAAGCGCTTCGTGAGCAAAGCTCTGAATAGCTACATGTATCTCCTCTCCCCATGCAACTGCACCAAGCAGCACTAACACAAGGGATATGCCAAGAGCAACAAATGCCAGTTTTCTGCCTTTCATGGGCATTACCTCCAGTTCTTTTTAGGGTTAACAAGATTCCCGAACAACAAGCTGAGGCTCTAAGATTTTGGAACCTGCTCTCACCCCCTTATCCATGAGCTCAATGAGTGTTGTCACGGCCTCTTTGCAGAGTTCATGTATCGGCTGACGCACCGTTGTGAGCTGAGGATGCGTCAGGCGAGAGAGCCAGATGTCATCAAAGCCGATTACCGAGACGTCACCGGGCACGGCGATTCCGAGTTCCTTTAAGCGCTCGATGGCACCAAGAGCTGTGAGGTCGTTAGCAGCGAAAACCGCATCGAAAGGTTTGCCTCGCTCATGGAGGAGCGTTATGGCATGGTATCCTCCCTGGAAGGAGAAATCGCTTTCAATCACGATATCCGGATCGAACTCGAGTTTTCTCTCTCGAAGCTCGTCTATGTACCCTTTGAGCCTGTCTTCATACGCGTTGACATCTTTTCTCCCACCGATGAAGGCAATGCGCCGACAACCTTTCTGGATAAGGTAGGAAACAGCGATTCTCGCTCCTTTGTAGTGATTGGTCATAACGGTTGGAAAATTGGCCTCTCGGATGGTTCGGTCAAAAAGCAACACCGGGATATTGAGTCCTAAGGGTTTTGGGCGTTTTTCGCTCGTTGCAGGTACAAGGAGGATGCCCCGTGCTCCACTCCGGCTCAGGTAGTGAATGAATTGCTCCTCAAGATGAACGTTGTTCTCGGTATTGCAGAGGAGGAGGAAGTATCCATACCGGAATAGAAGAAGTTCGAGAGCTTTAACTACACTCGAGAAGAAAGGATTTTCGATATCGGGAATGATGACGCCCACGACTTTCAGCTTACTGTTCTTGCCCCGTGCCGGATCTTTCTGAAAGCCCAGTGCCTCTATGGCCTGTCTGATGCGTTCCTCGGTGCGAGGGGAGAAGGAACCCTTACCACTGAGGAACTTTGAGACGGTGGAGACACTAACCCCTGCCTCTTTTGCAATGTCTTTCAGTCTAATCACTCAACTACTCTCTCCTTCCTTTTGGAATTTTAAGCAAGTTTTCGAAAAAAGTAAAGAAATTTTCCAAAATCTTTGCGAAACGTTTTCCCTCATTCCCTGCGTTCCCCGCCTTCCCTTTTCCAACTTTTCTGTTACAATGTACAGAGGGAGGTGATTTTCCATGAAGCGCTTTGCGGTACTCAGTTTCTTCCTCTTTGCGGTTCTCGTGTGGGCGTCGGTGGCCTTTGCGGCGGAGCCATACGAGATTGCAGTGGTGGTGAAGATTGCCGGAATCCCGTGGTTCAACCGCATGGCTGAGGGTGTGGAGCAGGCGGCAAAGGAGCTCGGGGTCAATGCCTACCTTGTGGGTCCGGCGACTGCCGATCCGGCTCCCCAGGTCCAGATGGTTGAGGATCTTGTAACCCGCGGTGTGGATGCGATATGCGTCGTCCCCAACGATGCCAAGGCTTTGGTGCCGGTCTTCAATAAGGCGCGGGAGAAAGGTATTGTGGTTATCACCCATGAGTCGCCTTTTGAGACCGAGGCCATCGACTGGGACGTGGAGACCATCGACAGCGTGAAGTACGGTCAGCAGCCCATCGATGCCATCGTGGAAAAGCTCAAGGAGATGGGAGAGCTCGATAAGTACACTCCGGAGAATCCCGCTGGCTTTGTGATGCTCGTTGGAAGCCTCACTGTACCGCTCCACAACTTCTGGGCCGATGTAGCCCTTGAGTACGCAAAGGAGAAGTACCCATTCCTGAAGGAGCTCACCTCCCGTCTTCCCACTGCTGAGTCCGTTGAGGATTCCCGAGCCGCGGTTCTTGATCTCATCACCACCTATGGCGACCAGCTGAAGGCCGTCATCGGCTGGGGTAGCCTTGGACCGATTGGGGCTGCTCAGGCTGTGGCGGAGAAGGGCATGGAGGACAAGATTATCGTTGTGGGGAGCGCCATTCCTTCCACAGTGGCGCCGTACCTCAAGACCGGTGCCGTTGACTGGGCGCAGCTCTGGGACCCCAAGGACGCAGGGTACGCCATGGTCTACATCGCCAAGCAAATCCTTGACGGTGTGGAGATTAAGGAAGGAATGGAAATCCCGGGCCTTGGACCCATCAAGGTTGAAGGGAAAGTCATCAGCGTGAACCAGATTAAGATCATGCCTGACGCTGAAACCGCAGAGTCCCTCGGATTCTGAGGATAAGACGCCGGGGCACCGCGCCCCGGCGTTTTCCTTGAGGTGGAACCTGTGGCTGAAGAGAACGCGGTCCTTTCCCTTTCCCACGTTACAAAACGGTACGGCGGTGTTGTGGCTCTGAAGGATGTGGATTTTTCCGTTCTCCGGGGGGAAGTCCACGGCCTTGTGG
>JACIZN010000002.1:0-5837 GCA_014359405.1 Candidatus Caldatribacterium sp. | reverse complement strand
GATGCGTCAATGGCCGTACTTCTACAGTGTCACCCGGAACAATACCGAGTGGTACAGGGAAGGAAAGGCAGAAATTGCTCTGAAGGATGTGGATTTTTCCGTTCTCCGGGGGGAAGTCCACGGCCTTGTGGGGGAGAATGGCTCGGGGAAGAGTACCCTGGTGAAAATCGCCACGGGAGTTGTCCAGCCCGACCCGGGAGCGGAAATCATCATCGATGGAAAGAGAATCCCCCGGCTCAACCCCTACCTTGCCTTCCACCTTGGGATTCATGTGGTGCACCAGGACCTTTCCCTTTTCCCCAATCTCTCGGTGGCGGAGAATATCTTTGTCCATGAGTACATCGAGAGGGACCGGAGATTTGTCGCCTGGGGGGATATGGAGCGCCGGGCGAAAGAGGTCCTTGCGCGAATCGGCGTGGACCTCGATCCCCGGGTGATGGTGGGGAGACTCCCCTTTGCCGACCAGCAGCTTGTGGCCATATGCCGGGCTATAGCAAGCGAGGCGAAGCTCATCATCCTTGATGAGCCGACGGCCTCTTTAACCTTTCGAGAGGTGCAGCGTCTTTTCGGCTTCATTCGGGAGCTCAAGGCTCAGGGCATTGCCTTTGTCTTCATAAGCCACCGTCTCGATGAGGTCCTTGAAATCAGCGATCGGGTGACGGTTCTTCGGGATGGCGTAAAGGTCGGCACTTTCCCCAGGGATGAGCTCACCAGGACTCGCCTCTCTTTCCTCATGACGGGGAAGGAAATCGCCGCTCAGTCCCGTGTTGCTCCCCTTGGTACCAGGGAAGAGATTCTTCGGGTGGAGCACCTGACTCGGCGCGGGGAGTACACCGATGTGAGCTTCAGTCTCCACCGGGGGGAAATTCTCGGCCTCATTGGTCCCCGGGGTTCCGGGCGAACTGAGGTGGCCCTCACCCTCTTTGGTCTCAATCCTCCGGACTCGGGGAAGATTTTCCTCGAGGGCAAAGAAGTGGTCTTTCGCTCGAACCGCGACGCCATCCGCCACGGCATCGGTTACGTTCCGGAGAACAGGCTCCTCCAGGGCCTTGTCCTCGACCAGCCGGTGGCCGATAACATCACGGTGACGATTCTCGATACCCTTGTGGAACGTTCCGGCTTCCTGCGCCCGGTTAAAAAGCTCTCCGTGGCGGAGAGGGCGGTACGGGACTTTGGCATAAAGGTTCCTGCGGTGGATGCCCCTGTCCGCTCCCTTTCGGGAGGAAACCAGCAGAAGGTGGTTCTCTCGAGGTGGATTCTCGCCGCCCCCCGGGTGCTCATTCTCGATACCCCCACCCATGGGGTCGATGTGGCGGCAAAAGAGAGCATTTACGAGATGATTGTTGCCCTTGCCCGGGACCGGGGAATCGGGATTCTCCTCATCTCGGATGAGGAGCACGAGGTCCTCCAGGTGTGTCATCGGATTCTCGTCATGAAGGAAGGACGTATCATCCGGGAGTACGTTCCCCAGGAAGTCACGGAGGAAGCGCTTCGGAAAGAAATCGTTGGATAGGGGGATTGCCTTGCTGCAGCGAATTGCCGGAAAAAGCGAGGTCTACCTTGCGGGGGTTCTCATCGTCCTTTCGGTGGTTCTCTTCCTCCTCAATCCCAAGTTCCTCACCGCCGAGAACCTCTTCGATGTCCTGCGGAATAACTCTTTCCTTGGCATTGTGGCCCTGGGAGAGCTTGTGGTCCTCATTTCTGGGGGCATCGATGTTTCCTTCACCGCCATCGCCACCGTGGCCCAGTACATCATGGGGGTCATCATCACAAAGTACATGGTGGAGAGTGTCCTCCTTGCCTTTCTCATCCCTATACCCATCGGGATTGCCCTCGGAGCCTTCAACGCCTTTTTGGTCAATCGGACGCGAGTGCATCCTGTCATCATCACCATTTCCAACCTCAACGTTTTCTACGGCTTCCTCATGGTGGTGAGCAAGGGCAAGTGGATTTACGGATTTCCCGGTCCCTTTCGGGATTTCGCCCGTCTCAAGGTCCTCACCCTGGTTTCTGAGAAAGGCGTGGACTACGGCCTTTCCATTTTCACCGTGGTGTGGTTCCTCATCGCCTTTGGGACCTGGGTTATCCTCCGGTATCTCCCCATAGGCCGGAAAATCTACGCCCTCGGAGGGAACAGCGAAGCCGCCCGTCGGGCTGGCTTCAACATCTTCCGGATTCAGCTTTTCGTGTACTGCTATATGGGTTTCCTTGCCGGACTTGCGGGGTTCGTCCACGCTGAGCTCAACCAGATGATTCAGCCCAACGCCATTGTGGGAAGGGAGCTCGATGTTATCGCGGCAGCAATTCTTGGAGGGGCGAGCATCTTCGGTGGCGCAGGGTCTCCTCTTGGGGTTGTCCTCGGGGTGCTCTTCATCGCCTTCATCAAGAACGGACTCATCCTCATGAAGGCCTCGGCATACTGGCATCAGGTTATCATGGGGCTCATCATTGTCCTTGCTGCTACCCTCAGCGCGTACCAGCAAAACCTTGAGCGGAAGAGGAGAGGACGGGTATGAAGCTTGCGCGAGGAAGAAGGGAAATGCAGTCTCTTGTCCTTGTTGCCGTGGTTACCTTCCTCATTGTTCTCCTTGGAATCCTCACGAGAGGCAGGCTCCTTGGTTTTGATAGCCTCCAGTCGATTGCCTTCCAGCTCCCTCTCCTTGGCATTCTCACCCTTGCCCAGATGACGCCGATGCTCACCGGAGGCATCGACCTCTCGATTATCGCCACGGCAAATCTCTGCGGGGTTATCGCCGCCATCGGGATGACGCGGATTGGCCTTTCTGTGCCTCTTGCAATGATTCTTGGCCTTGCCTTTGCTCTCCTTTTTGCAGTGCTCAAGGGGTTTCTCATTGCCTGGGTTTCCGTTCCCGCCATCATTGCCACTCTGGGACTCATGATTTTCACCGAGGGAGTATCCCTTGTCCTTACCCGGGGCTACGTCATCGCCGGGTTTCCAAATAGCTTCCTTTTCCTTGGGAACGGAGCCCTTTTTGGTATCCCCATGCCCTTTGTGGTCTTCTTTGCCTGTGCGCTCTTCCTCTACCTGCTCTTAGCCCGGACGCGGTTTGGAACCTATGTGTACCTCCTCGGCTCAAACCCCACCGCCACCCTCTTTGCCGGGGTCAATAACGCCCTTGTCCTTTTCAAGACCTACCTCCTCTCGAGTTTCCTTTCCGGTATTGCCGGGCTTGTCATGATTTCCCGCTTCAACGCCGCACAGGCTGACTATGGGGAATCGTACCTTCTCCTTACGGTTCTTGCCTGTGTTCTTGGTGGTGTCGACCCCGCAGGAGGCTTCGGCCGCCTTCCGGGAGTGGTGGTCTCCATTGTTGTCCTTCAGATTGTAGCCACGGGCTTCAACCTCCTGGGCTTGAGTTCTCACCTTGCCAGTGCCCTCTGGGGCCTCATTCTTCTTGGGGTCATTGCCATCAACCGAATGATTGGCGGAGCAGAAGCGTAATTACGAAAGGTACTTACGCAAACCCCGCACGACAAGAACCACGATGATGGTGGCAACGATAACCTCAGGGAGACCATGAGTCAGGGCAATGCCAAGGGAGACCTTTGGGGTGAGGTATCCCCGCAGAGTCGCAAGGCCAAGCACTCCTCCCGTATTGGTCAGCGTCCCGACAACGGCCGCGATACTGCTTTTCCGTGTTGCCCGAAAGGCATAAGCTGAGAGGATACCGATGAGTACCCGAGGGACGATGGCCACAAGGGGGTCACGAAGAAAAGGCACCGCAGTGGTGAGGAAACTGTACATCCCGAAGATGAACCCCACGATGCCGCCCACCACAGGTCCCTCAAGGACTCCGGCAAGAATTGTGGGGATGTGCATGATGGTGGCTCGACCGGCAGGAGTTGGCACGGGGATAAACCCAAAGCCTGTGGCGCCGAGGACGATGGCGCTGGCGGCAAGGAGAGCAGAAATGGTGATGTCACGCGTTTTCACAAGAGTCACCTCCGTTCCAGTTCCCCTTCCGGGGATACCAGACGATGTATGCATTCCTGTCACAGTCCGGCCCTTCTGTGCCGGCTCTCAAGAAGTTATATCTCAATTCCCGCAGATTTGCAAAGGGGTGGAGAAAATTGTCGTCGACCCCCGGTAGCGCAAAAACCCCAGGGGGTCGACGACAATTCAGAAAATTTTCCTCCAGGGCTTGACAGAGGGAAAAAGACGTGGTTTCATGAACATAAGGGCACCTTGGCAAGTGAATAGCGTCTCTGTAAGGAATCCTTATTTTAAGCCCATCGGACGGGTTTGTAGCCTACCTATGAGGGATTGAAACTCGGAGAACTCATCCTGCGTGACAAGGACTTCCCGGTTTGTAGCCTACCTATGAGGGATTGAAACACCTGGAAAGCCTGCTGGGTGGCGTTGGCAGAGCTCAGTTTGTAGCCTACCTATGAGGGATTGAAACATTTCCTCTTCCAGAGCCCTTTTGGCTTCCTCAAGGTTTGTAGCCTACCTATGAGGGATTGAAACCTGAGGAGTCTGGGTTCTGAAGATTCGCTCGTAGATTGTTTGTAGCCTACCTATGAGGGATTGAAACAAGAGAAGGAGGAGGCCTGATGGCCTCCTCCCTTAGCCTGTTTGTAGCCTACCTATGAGGGATTGAAACAAAAGCACGATGGCGGGTCTTCCATGGCAAGTTCCCGTTTGTAGCCTACCTATGAGGGATTGAAACCATTGATGGCGGTAACATAACAGCCTCTGGGAACGGGTTTGTAGCCTACCTATGAGGGATTGAAACCCTTGCATGGCTTCCTTGAGGTAACGGTCAAAATCAGGTTTGTAGCCTACCTATGAGGGATTGAAACGGATAGAGGCGCAGATAGACTTCAAGGGAGAACACAGTTTGTAGCCTACCTGTGAGGGATTGAAACGGTGACCAATGAGGAGGCAAAAGCTCTGGTGGAGAAGTGTTTGTAGCCTACCTATGAGGGATTGAAACTTCCTCCCGCCATCCTGGAGCCCAGATAGACCGCTTGTTTGTAGCCTACCTATGAGGGATTTAAAAAGCGGGGATTGGGAATTAGGGAATGGGGATTGAAGCCCCTTGTACCGAAACCAATCCCCATTGGCTAATTCCTAATCCCCAAATCCTGCCTTTTGTGCCTACCTATGAGGGACCTAAAAAGCAGGGATTAGGGATCAGGAATTGGGGATAGGCTATTAGCCATTCCCTAATCCCTTCCCCATTGGCTATTGGCTAATCCCTAAATCCTGCTTTTTCCGCAATCTGTCCACAAGGAGTTGGGACTGGTATAATGGAGAGGTTCGTGGGAGGAGAGTTCGTTGTCTGCTGTCTCCGTCGTCAATCTCCACAAGTTCTACGGGTTGCTCCATGCCGTCCAGGGGGTGAGTTTTGCCGTTGAGGAGGGGGAAATTTTCGCCCTCCTTGGCCCCAACGGGGCGGGAAAGACGACAACTGTTGAGACCATTATCGGGCTTCTCCGACGTGATGAGGGAGAGGTTAGGGTTCTCAGTTTTGATCCCGAGAGGGAACCCTTTCTCGTGAAGTCCCGCGTTGGGGTCCAGCTCCAAACGGTCAATCTCTTCCCTCGTCTCACGGTCCTTGAGACCCTGAAGCTCTTTGGTTCTTTCTACCGAAGCCATCGACCCTTTGATGAGCTCCTTGCCCTTGTTGGTCTCACCGAAAAAGCCCACACCTTCGTGGAAAAGCTGAGTGGGGGACAGCTCAAGCGCCTGAGCGTTGCCCTGGCGCTTGTGGGTAACGGAGAAGTGATTTTCCTCGATGAACCGACTTCGGGGCTTGATCCCCAGTCCCGGCGGGGTTTGTGGGAGACGGTGCAGAGGCTTCGGAGTGAAG
>JACIZN010000001.1 GCA_014359405.1 Candidatus Caldatribacterium sp. | reverse complement strand
CTCCGCTTGACCCTCCCGGGACTCGTCTCAAATCAAAGGGATTGCGAGTAGGACCATAGGCGCTGTTCTCTGTGGAAGACCCCATGGCGAACTCGTCCATATTGGTCTTCCCGAGGACAATAGCCCCTGCCGCCTCAAGGCGCTCTATGACTGTGGCATTGTAGGGGGGAATGAAACCTTCCAGTATTCGAGACCCACAGGTGGTTGGAATTCCCAAAGTGCAGATGTTATCCTTGATGGCCATTGGGATACCCCAGAGAGGAGGACGAGCATCCCTACCCTTTCCTTCCTCCTCAAGTTTTTGCGCTCGGGCAAAAGCTCTCTCCTCGTTGACAAAGAGAAAGGCGTTGAGAAGGGGATCCACCTCACGAATGCGCGCAAAGAAAATCGTAAGGAGCTCCCGTGGCGAGAGTTCTCCCCGGGCAAAGAGATTCTGGTAGTCCTCGATTGTACAGTTTCGAAACTCCTGGAGATTCATGATGGCTTCTCCTCTTTCTCAACGATTTTAGGGACAATAAAGTACCTATCTGCCACAAGAGGAGCACACTCAAGCACAAGGTCACTTCCCTGCCAGAGGACCGGCTCGTCCGGATTCATAGGGGGCTGGCTCCAGGAAATGTGGGACGTTGGGGAAACATCCTCAAGGTCCAGCTCGTTGAGTTTTTCGAAATGGGCAATGATGCCACTGATGTCCTGGAAAAACCGGATCAGCTCTTCCTCCGAGAAGGAGAGCTTGGCAAGTTGAGCAATCTTGCGAACTTCATCAAGAGAAACCCGACCAGACATCGCTCACGACACCCCAATCATTTGGTAGAATTCGTCCTCCGAGAGAATTCGAACATTCTTCGAACGAGCTTCATCGAGCTTTCCTCCAGGATTTTCCCCCACCACAAGGTAGTCCACCTTGCGGGAAACGGCGCTTGCCACCTTCCCTCCTTTTCGGCGAACCAGCTCTTCCGCTTCTTTTCGGGTAAAGCGGGAGAGGGTTCCTGTGAAGACGAAAGTTTTTCCCTGGAGTACATTCTCAGAGGCCGAAACCTCTACCTTTTCCTCTTCTGGAACTACACCCAAAGTCTCGAGTTCTCGAAGCATCTTCTGGTTCTCAGGATTCCTGAAAAACTGCCAGACCGCTTCGGCTACCTTCGGTCCTATTCCCTCTATCGCCAGAAGATCCTCAAGAGAAGCCTCCATGAGCTTTTTCAGGGACCCAAAGTGTTCCGCAAGAATCTGGGCCACGAATTCGCCAACGTAACGGATACCAAGAGCGTACAGAAACCGCGCAAGGGGGCGTTTCTTCGAGCGTTCGATGGCCTGCAGGAGGTTTTCCGAGGACTTATCCCCCATTCGCTCAAGCTCAAGAAGCTTTGCCTTGGTCAGACGGTAAAGGTCCGGGATGCTCTGGACGTAGCCCCGATCCACAAGCTGCTCGATGAGCTTTTCTCCCAGGCCCTCGATGTCCATCGCATCTCGGGAAGCCCAGTGGCGAATCCGTTCCTTCACCTGAGCAGGACAACTCGCATTGATGCAGCGAACCGCCACCTCCCCTTCTTCCCGGACGACTGGAGAATGGCACACCGGACAGTGAGTGGGCATCTTGAAAATTTTCTCGCTCCCGTTCCTCCGTTCCTTCAGAACGAGAACGACCTCCGGAATAACTTCTCCTGCTCTTCCCACAATGACCCAGTCCCCAATGCGAACGTCTTTTCGTCGTACCTCGTCTTCGTTGTGGAGCGTGGCTCGCTTCACCACCACTCCTCCCACTTCAACCGGCTCAAGAACCGCAACAGGAGTCAAAGTCCCTGTCCGTCCCACATTCACCTCGATATCAAGGACCCTCGTTACCGCCCGGGTGGGCTCGAACTTGTACGCGATGGCCCAGCGGGGGCTTTTGCTCGTCGCTCCAAGAAGCTCCTGGAAGGTGAGGTTATTCACCTTCACGACCAACCCATCGATATCGTAGTCAAGGGTTTTCCGCTTTTCCTCCCATTCGTTATGGATGGCAATGACTTCGTCAATGCTTTCTGCCAGACGGGCGTGAGGGTTCACCTTGAAACCAAGCTCTCTCAAAAACTCAAGGAGCTCCCAATGGGTTGTGGGATACCAAGGACTCTCTATGAGGAAGGCTCCGTAGACGAAGATATCGAGCTTTCTCGAAGCGGTAACATTTGGGTCAAGCTGGCGAAGCGATCCTGCAGCGGCATTCCGGGTGTTGGCAAAAAGCGGCTCACCCCTTCTGGCGCGTTCCTCGTTGAGCTTCTCAAAATCCCCCTTGTGCATGAAAACTTCTCCCTGGACTTCAAAAACCGCGGGGATACGCTCTCCCCGGAGGCGAAGTGGAATGCTCCGGATGGTCCTCAGGTTAGCCGTGACATCCTCCCCAGTGGTTCCATCACCACGGGTCGCTCCCCGGATGAAAATACCTCCCTCGTACCTGAGGTTCACAGCAAGACCGTCAATCTTGAGTTCCACCACATAGTCAATTTCCTCAACCCCAAGCATCCTCTTAATCCGCCGGTCGAAATCCCGAATCTCCTCCTCGGTAAAGGCGTTGTTGAGGCTGAGCATGGGACGAGCATGGGTGAAGGGCGCGAAACCCTCCTGGGGTTTTCCTCCCACTCTCTGGGTTGGGGAATCAGGAGTGACAAGATCGGGAAAGAGCGCCTCAAGCTCCTGGAGTTTCCGCATCAGGGCATCGTACTCTTCGTCGGTGATTTCAGGACTGTTCAAAACGTAGTACCGGTAATCGTGGTAGCGGATAATCTCTCGAAGCCGCTCGATTTCCGCTCTTGCCTGCTCCTTATCCATGGCATCCCCCTCCTCTACCAGAGCTCCTCCCTCACTATTGTATCATCCCGTCGAGGACCAACCGAAAGGAGAACCACCGGAATCCCAAGGAAATCCTCCAAGGATTCGACAAAAATGCGGACATTCCGGGGAAGGTCACTGTACGAGCGCACCTCAGAGATGTCCTCACTCCACCCCTCAAACTCCCGATATACAGGACGACACAAAGGCCAGATATGAGGATCCATGGGGAACTCCTCAAGTAACCCTCCCTCGACCTCATAGGCATAGCACCACTTGACCCGAGGAAGCCCTCCAAGAACATCGAGTTTTGTCAGCGCAAGGGAGGTTATGTTATTGATTCGGGCTGCATACTTGAGCACAACCCCGTCAAGCCATCCGCAACGGCGAGGCCGACCGGTGGTTGCCCCGTACTCGCCTCCTTTCTCCCGAAGGTACATCCCGGTGTCGTCAGAGAGCTCGGTGGGGAAGGGACCCTCTCCCACCCGGGATGTGTAGGCTTTGCACACCCCCAGAACCTCTGCATCTTGAACCGGGCCTATCCCTGCTCCAAGGAGGGCACCACTTGCCACCGGGTACGAAGAGGTGACAAAGGGATACGTTCCATGGTCAAGATCAAGCATTGTCCCCTGGGCTCCCTCAATGATGATACGCTTCCCCGAGCGCCAGGCTTCGTACAGAAAGTGTGACGTATCCCGGACATAGGGTCGTAAGCACTCCCCGTACCTCAGGTACTCCTCAAGAATCGCCTCGTAAGAGAGAGGAGGGTGAGCAAAAACTTGCTCAAGAATCCGGTTCTTGTAATCAAGGGTAATTTTGAGCTTTGCAGCGAAAATCTCAGGATGCAGAAGGTCCACAACGCGGATACCAAAACGGGCCACCTTATCCTCGTAAGCGGGCCCAATGCCTCGTCTGGTTGTCCCAATTTTTCCCGCTCCCCGGAGATGCTCATAGAAACCGTCAAAGAGGCGATGGTAAGGCATGACAACATGGGCCTTTTCACTTATGAAGAGACGATCTGCAAAGGCAATGCCTTCCTCTTCAAGGAGATGGGTTTCTTCAAGGAAGGAGAGCGGATCGATGACCATTCCGTCTCCAAGAATGCAGACCTTTCCAGGAAAGAGAATTCCAGAGGGTATGAGGTGGAAAATGTACTTTTTTTCTCCCACCACAACTGTATGACCGGCGTTGCTTCCTCCCTGAGCCCGCACCACAATATCTGCCCCACGACTCAGGTAATCGACGATCCTTCCCTTTCCCTCATCTCCCCAGTGAGTCCCAACAACGATGCAAATGCTCACCTTTCGACCACCTTCATTCCCACTCAATGGTTGCAGGAGGTTTGGAGGTGATATCGTAAACCACCCGTCCAATACCCGCTACCTCATTCACGATGCGTCGTGCAATGACATCGAGGGTATCATAGGAAATGCGTGCCCAGTCGGCGGTCATGCCGTCTTCGCTCATCACAGCTCGGACAACCCCCACGTACTTGTACGTCCGCTCATCTCCCATGACGCCGACACTCCGCACCGGTACAAGAACCCCAAAAGATTGCCACAGCTTCCTGTAAATCGGGGATTTCCGAAGCTCCTGGTCGATGATAGCGTCCATGTCCCTGAGAATCGCCAGCCTCTCCTCCGTAACTTCCCCAATAATCCGCACCGCAAGACCTGGACCGGGGAAGGGTTGCCGCCATATAATTTCTTCTGGAATGCCAAGCTCGGCGGCAAGTTTCCTGACCTCATCCTTGAACAGGAACCGAAGTGGCTCAAGAACCTTAAGGCGCATGTGTTCGGGAAGGCCACCAACGTTGTGATGGGTCTTAATCCGTGCCGACGGTCCCCACACAGAGACACTCTCAATCACGTCAGGATATGTCGTCCCCTGGAGGAGATACGTCACGTTTCCGAGTTTTTTCGCCTCGTCCTCAAAGACTTCTATGAAAACCCGACCGATGATCTTCCGCTTCTCCTCCGGGTCCACAACCCCCCGAAGGGCTTCGAGGAACCTTTCCCGAGCGTCCACATAGATGACGCGCTCTTTCCCAAGGAGTGCCCGCATGTTCGAGAGGACCTGCTCTGCCTCCCCTTTTCGGAGAAGACCATTGTTAACGAAAATGCAGCTCAGCTGATCCCCAATGGCCCGGTACGTGAGCACTGCCGCGGTGACCGAATCAACTCCTCCACTCAGCGCACAGACCACGCGCTCTTTCTGGACCTCATTCCGGATGAATTGAATCTGCTGCTTCACAATGGACTCGGGAGTCCACTCAGGGCGGCATCCACAGATGCCAAGGACGAAATTCGCCAGAATCTCCTTCCCCAGGGGAGTATGGGAAACCTCGGGGTGGAATTGAATGCCCCAGATTCTCCCGTTTTTATCTCGAATGGCGGCATACTCACATCCTTCCGTTCGGGCAACACAGACAAACCCCTCGGGTATTTCTTTGACACTATCCCCATGGCTCATCCAGCAAACCAGCTCACTTCCAAGTCCTTCAAAGAGCCCACCGCGCTCAAGAACAAAAAGAAGGGCCCTTCCGTACTCCCGACTGTGGGACCGGATAACCCTCCCCCCAAGGGTATGCACAAGAAGCTGCATGCCATAGCAGATTCCAAGGATAGGTTTACCACTCTCCAGAACTCCTTCAGGAAGGCGGGGAGCCCGTTCATCCGTAACGCTGTAGGGGCTTCCAGAAAGAACGATACCCTTGATGTCCGGTTGCTCAAGAGGGGGACAGCCCCGAAGGTGGTACGGCCAAACCTCACAGTACACCTGCAGTTCCCGAATACGGCGGGCAATGAGCTGAGTGTACTGAGAGCCAAAATCAAGAATGACAATTTTGTCCATCCCTATCGCCCCATTCCCACGCCTTGTTCTCTCTGGAGTTGCTTCCCCTCAGTCCAGATGCTTGGCGCAATCGCGATCTCAACCCTCTGCATCTCCTGAATGTTTCGAGCCCCAAGCGACCCCATGGCAACCCGGAGAGCTCCGATGAGGTTCATGGTGCCATCGGTGACCGTACTTGGACCAAAGAGAATCTCTCTGAGGGTTCCCTTAATGCCAACTCTGACAAGAGTCCCCCTGGGGAGAGCAGGATCGGGCGTGGCCATACCCCAGTGATGTCCTCGCCCGGGAGCTTCCTTTGCTGCCGCCAAAGGAGAGCCAATCATGACCGCATCGGCTCCACTGGCGATGGCCTTGGCAATATCCCCTCCAACACGCATGCCTCCATCGGTGATGACGGCAACGTATCGTCCGGTGCTCTTAAAGTACTCTTCCCGCGCAGCCGCAACGTCCACAGTAGCTGTGACCTGAGGAACTCCAATACCGAGTACTGCCCGAGTCGTGCAGGCCGCTCCTGGACCGATACCAACGAGCACTCCACTTGCGCCAGCCCGCATGAGCTCAAGGGCCACTTCATAGGTTGCGCAGTTCCCCACCACAATGGGTATCGGGGCCTCGCGACAGAACTTTTCAAGATCCAAAGCCTGGAGCGAAGAGGAGTAGTACCTGAGCGTGGTGACCGTGGACTGAATCACAAGGATGTCAAGTCCAGCCTGGATGGCCTTCTTGCCAATGGTTTCGGCTCGAAGAGGAGTAACGGAAGCAGCGGCAAGAACGTTGTGGGACTTGATTTCCTCAACGCATCGTACCACGAGTTTCTCCTTAATCGGCTCCTGGTACACCCGCTGGAGTACCGCCGCAACCTGTTCCTTCGGCTGGCTGATGATTTCCTCAATAACCGCATACGGGTCCTCATATCTCGTAAAAATCCCCTCAAGATTCAGGACCCCAAGCGCCCCAAGCTTCCCAAGCTCTACCGCCATTCGGGGGTCCACCACACCATCCATAGCAGCCCCAAGGAGGGGAACAGAAAGCCTTACCGGCCCAATTGAGGTGGAGATATCGACATCTCGAGGATCCAGGGTGACATTCCCGGGAACAAGAGACACATCATCAAAACCAAAGGTCATCCGCGCCTTTCGGTTCCTCCCCAGAAAGTACTCCATAGGCCTCACCTTTATTCTTCAGTTTTCCGGAGTCTCCGCAACAATCGCCTGAGTCGTAAGCACAAGCGAAGCCATGCTCACCGCATTCTGCAAGGCAACCCGAAGGACCTTTACGGGGTCCACGATTCCTGCTTCGAACATATCCACAAAGGTACCTTGCAGAACGTCGAACCCGACATTCCTTCCACGCCTTCTCATTTCCCCCACCACGAGAGACCCCTGGTATCCGGCGTTCTCAGCAATCTGTCGCGCTGGTTCTTCAAGTGCCCGGCATACAATACGCAGCCCGACACGCTCCTCACCGGAGATGGCACTCCTTCTCAGCTCTTCCGCCAGATGGAGAAGGGTTGCTCCTCCTCCCGGAACGATACCCTCCTCTAAAGCTGCCTGTGTTGCCAAGAGAGCATCCTCAATCCGTTCTCTTCTCTCCCGGAGCTCTACCTCCGTAGGTGCCCCCAGTCGGATCACCGCAACACCCTGGGTAAGGTGGGCAAGGCGCTTTCTCAGGAATTCCTTTTCGTACTCAGAATCGGAGTTTTCAATTCGATTACGAACCTGCCGCACCCTCTCCTCGATGTCCTGTTTTTTCCCCTTCCCACCAATGACAATCGTTCGGTCCTTCGTAACCCGTACCTTCTCCGCCTGCCCAAGAAGCTCAAGAGAAACCTTTTCAAGCTTCATGCCGAGCTCTTGAAGGACAACCTGTCCCCCGGAAAGCGCCGCAATATCTCCAAGGATCTCCTTTTGCCGTTCGCCAAACTCTGGAGCCCTGACCGCTGCAACCTTGAGAACCCCTCGGAGTTTGTTCACCACAAGAAGGGCAAGGGCTTCTCCTTCGAGCTCGTCAACAATGAAAAGGAGGGGACGCCCGGTCTGGAAGACCCTTTCAAGAAGGGGGAGAAGCGTCGAAGCACTCCTGACCTTGTAGTCGGAAACAAGAATAAAGGGGTTCTCAAGAACCACCTCATTCCGCTCTGGATCGGTCACAAAGTAAGGAGACAGGAAACCCCGCTCAAACTGTATTCCTTCGACCACCTCAAGAGTGGTGTCCACAACCTTAGACTCTTCAACGGTAACAACCCCGTCCTTTCCCACCCTCTTGAGAGCCGAAGCAACGAGATTCCCCAGGAAACTATCGCGAGCAGAAATAGAGGCAATCTCAAAGAGGTATCGCTCATCATTGAGAGGGATACTCCACTCTCTCAGTTTCTCAAGGGCAATCCTCAGAGCTTTCTCCATTCCACTCCGAAGCCGCACAGGATTATGGAAGGAGAGAAAGGCTTTCATACCCTCCTCCACCATTTTCTGGGCAAGTACAACTGCTGTTGTGGTCCCATCACCAGCTATTTCGTTCGTTTTTGTTGCTACCTCCTGAAGGATTTTCGCACCAATATTCTCGAAGGCATCGGAGAGAACAATGTCCCGAGCAACGGTTACACCATCACTTGTTGACAGAGGGAGGTTACCGCCCCGCTCAAGGAGGACATTTCTCCCTCGGGGCCCAAGGGTTACTCGCACTGCATGGGCAAGCGCCTGCATGCCTCGTGCAAGGGCGCGACGAGCTTCGTCACCAAAGAGTAAATTCTCTGCCACCACAGTCACCTCTTTGCGTCTTCAGACATGCAAGAATGATACCGCAGACACTCCCAGGAATTCAACCTCGAGAGCTACCCGTCTCCAAGGGAGAGCTGGGGAATCGGGTCAATTTCAAGGGTATCCCTTTTTCCCCGGAGGAAATGGAAAAGACCACAAGCCGCAATCATCGCTCCATTGTCCGTGCAGAACTGCCGAGACGGGAAAAGGACCCGAACCCCTCTTTTTTCTCCCTCTTCCTGCATAACCTTTCGCAGATAGGAATTCGCCGCCACCCCTCCGCCGACAGCCAGAGTCCGATACCCTGTGAACTCCAGAGCCCGAAATGCTTTTTTCACAAGGCTCCGGACCACGCTCTCCTGGAAAGAAGCCGCAAGGTCAGCAAGGAGGGAGGTATCCCTTTGCTCCTCTGGGGTAAACTGGGCAAAGGTTCTCGCCACCGCGGTTTTTAAGCCGCTGAAACTGAAATCAAGGGTTTCCTCGTCTTCAAGACCACTCCGAAAGGCAAACCGTTTTCCGTTGCCCCTCTCGCTCAGGCGATCGATCACCGGTCCTCCGGGGTACCCAAGGCCAAGAAGCCGTGCCACTTTATCGTACGCCTCCCCGGCAGCATCGTCTCTTGTGCGCCCAAGGAGGGTATACTTCCCCCAATCTGAAACAGCAAAGAGTTCCGTATGCCCACCGGAAACCACAAGAGCCACAAAAGGAGGAGAAACCTCAGGGTATTCAAGACGCACGGCGAAGATATGCCCCTCAAGGTGGTTTACCCCAACGAGGGGCTTTTGCAGGGCAAAAGACAGAGCCTTCGCCAGGCACATTCCCACAAGAAGCGCTCCAAGAAGCCCTGGACCTTGGGTCACCGCCAGGACATCAATGTCCTCGAGGGTGACCCCTGCCTCTTCAAGGGCTCTGTGAAGGAGAAGGGGGAGAGCCTCGAGGTGCTTTCGAGAGGCAACCTCAGGGACAACACCTCCGAAAGCCCGATGCACCGCAATCTGGCTTGAAACGATGTTAGAGAGAATCGCAAAGTGTCCGTCCACCACCGCAACACAGGTATCATCACAGCTTGTCTCAATACCGAGAACAAGAGGGAAACGCTTCACGGCTTTTCCTCCGAAAGGAAATCCTTCCGCATGACGAGGGCATCCTCTCCATCAGCGTAGTACCTTGCCCGAACCCCAACCACCCGAAAGCCAAACTTCCGGTAAAGCGTCTGAGCCCTGGTGTTACTCATGCGAACCTCAAGAAGAACATGGCGGCAACCACAGGCTCGGGCATACTCAAGAGCGTACTGGAAAAGCTTCTTCCCAAAACCTCTACCCCGGTACCTGGGATGGATGGCAAAGGTGGTGACATGTCCTTCCTCCCAGAGAATCCAAAGGCCAATGTACCCGATGACCCTTCCTCCAAGAAGGGCCACAAAGTACGAGGCAACCCAGTTGGAAAGCTCGCTGAGAAAGAGCGAGTACGACCATGGCTGAGGGAAGGACCGCCGCTCAATGGCCACAACGTACGGTAGATGGTGAGTCCGCATCTCCACAATCTGGAAATCTCCGTCGCTAAGAAGCACTTTCTCGTTCGAAGACCCTGGAACCATAAAGGGGAAGCAATGAAAACACATTCTCGGTACTTCCAAAACCCCGTTCCCGGGAAAGAACCACAAGCTCTAAGGGATCCGGGAGAGCCCGCGAGGGATCCAGGCAGGAAAGCCCGACTTCTGTAAAAAGCTTCCAGAGATCCCTCCACGGAGTTACCACGAAAACGTCTTTTCTCCCTCTGTATCGGCTCAAAAAATCCTCAGGAGAACCCGTGCAGAGTGAGGAGAGCTCCACCTTTTCTCCCGAGAACTCCGACCAGAAAATTTCTCCTCTCCGGTGGAAGATAACCGGTACCGTAACTTCAAATCCCAAAGGACCAAACCTTCGGGCAAGGCTTGCAAGGACCTCAAGAGTCGAAAAGCCCCCGAGGGGTACTCCGAGGGCATAGGCAAGGCCCTTGGCAATGATGGCACCTACTTTTACCCCGGTAAATGACCCCGGTCCAAGGCCCACAAGAATACCTTCAAGGTGTTTCCGGAAGGAAAAATGCGCTTCAAGGAACTCCAGGTGGCGGAAAAGAAGGAGAGAATGGGCGGTTCTCGTGTACTGCACGACCCGAAAGAGAACCTCTTCCCCTTGGACCAGTCCAATTCCAAGCCACGGGGTACTTGTGTCAAAGGCGAGAATCACACTTTACCACCCTGAGGCTTCGCGTCTTTTCCCCAGTTACCGCGATGCGAACCACAAAGAAAGGAGGGGGAAAGAAAGCAAAGAACTTTTCTCCCCACTCAATAGCAATGATGCCTCCCTTCTCAAGGTACTCGTCAAAACCAAGGTCCAGGACCTCACTCCAATCGTTCAAGCGATAGAAGTCCATATGGTAGAGCGAGAAGGGAGTTCCCCCGTACTCGTGAATGAGAGAAAAGGTCGGACTCCGAACCAGACTCTCAGCAATCCCTAAAGCTTTTGCCATTCCCTTGACGAAAACTGTTTTCCCCGCGCCCAATTCTCCTCCAAGGAGCACAAGAGAGGGACCTGCGCAGAATTTTACGACGAATTCCCTGCCCCGTTCCTTCGTCTCCTCCTCGCTTTCCGTATGCCAGAGAACGAGATCCTCCATAGCTCAAACAAAGAGACGATGTCGCAGCTTTCCAAAGTTGCAGAGAACCTCATGGGGAATAGTACCTGCCCGGCGAGCAACCTCTTCCACCCGTATCTCTTCCTCTCCATCTCTTCCCACAAAAGTCACCACATCGCCCCGTTCCACTCCATCAATATGGGAAACATCAATCATGACCTGGTCCATAGAGACCGTCCCAATGAGGGGAGCTCGTTTCCCGCAAACGAGAACCTCGAGGTTGTTGGAGAGAATCCGAAAAAGACCCTGAGCGTAACCCAGGGCAACGACCGCCACTTTTGTCCTTCGGGAAGTCACGAAAGTACCCCCGTACCCTACCCGGAATCCCGGGGGAAGAACCTTCACAAGCTTCACCCGCGCCTTAATACTTGTTACCGGCTGAAGTCCCAGGGATACCGCAGCTTTCGCATCTCCATTCGGTGAAACACCAAAGAGGGCAATTCCAATCCGGTTCAAGGAAAGGCGCATGTGGGGGAAAAAGAGGAACGCAGCGCTATTCGCACAGTGGTACTCAAGGGGCTTCCCGAGAAGATTCCATCGCTTCAGGAAAGCGCAGAACTTACGGAATTGCCACTCTGTGTACTCGGGGTCCTTCTCGGCGCTTGAAAAGTGGGTCATGACCCCTGCAAGGACAAGGAAAGAACTGGAAAGGAGTGAAAAAAAAGCACCATCAAAGTCCCTGGGGAGGCATCCCATCCTCCCCATACCGGTATCCACCTTCAGGTGGAAGCGAACCGGCTTCCCCTGTCTTTTGCCCTCTCTCTGCAGGCTCTCGAGCTCCTCCCGACACGAAACAACAGGGATGAAACCCTCCTCCACAATGGCCTCCGCCTCATCCGGGAAAAAGCCCCCGAGGATGTAAATATCCCCGGGAACAGAGGCTTTCCGAAGCTCAAGGGCTTCCTCGACTGAGGCTACTCCAAATTTCCGAAGACCAGAAGAGGCAAGGAGAGGAACAACTTCGACTCCATGCCCATACACGTTTGACTTCACAACCCCCATGATATCCCCATGGGGATGTGCAAGCCTCCGAAGCACCGCAACGTTATGCGCCAAACTGCTCCGGGAAATCTCCATCCAGCAGTGGGGATTTCCATGCCCCATCGTCAACCACCTTTCTTGCTGCATCAATGTGCTCGGCAATCTCGTGAGCAAGAAGCGAGGTTCTTCCTTCCTCCCGCAGAAGGTCCGCCGCAAGACCATGGAGAAAAACACCACAGAGAGCGCTACTTTGAGGGTCAAGTCCCTGAGCCAAAAGTCCCCCAATGACCCCAGACAGGACATCCCCACTCCCTGCGGTGGCAAGAAGTTCGTTCCCGGTGGGGTTCACGAACACCTCTTTTTCGGGAGTGACAACAATAGTTCCCGGACCCTTAAGAACCGTAACACACCCAAAAAGGGAGGCTATCTCCTGAGCGGCTTCCACCTTCTTCTCGGATACCTCCTGGATAGGCCATCCAAGGAGTCGGGCTGCCTCGCCAAAGTGGGGAGTAACAATCCACCTGGCGAGCTTTCCCCCCCAACGAGCTCGATTCTGAGCCACAATGTTCAGCCCATCAGCGTCAAGAACACCCCCAACAGGGGAAAGCTCAAGGAACTTCTCGAGGAACTTCCTCGTTCTCTCTTCTATGCCAAGACCTGGACCGACGACAACACTTGAAACCTTGCGAGCCTCAAGACCTGCAAGAACCTCCTCCAAATCCTCTTCTCCGTAACACCAGGAGGACGAGGCAAAAGGAAGAGATATACTGACGACCTCAGGAATACGCACCTTCACCACTTTTGAGAGCTCAAGGGGAAGCGGCCACACCACCATGCCGGCACCGCTTCGGTACGCCCCAAGAGCCGCAAGTATGCCCGCTCCAAGCATGCCCGAAGACCCTGCCACAATTCCAACCACACCGGCGGAAATCTTGTGGGCAAACCAGGGCCTTTGGGGCAAAAGGCGCCGAATATCATGGGCGAGAACAAGGTTACCTCCACAGGCCCGGAGGGGAATGCCAATGGGGCAGAGCTTGAGCTTTCCAACATACGCCCTTCCCGGAAAGAGCACAAGTCCCCGCTTCACAAGCCCAAGGGTCACGGTGCAATCCGCCCTCACCGCTTCTCCAAGAACACGTCCATCGCTTGCATCAATTCCTGAAGGGACATCCACAGCAACAACGAACTTGTCCCTGGCTTCGTTGATCTTTTGGATGACCTCTCGATGAATCCCCCCAACCTCGCGAGTCAGCCCCGTTCCAAAGAGGGCATCAACAATCAGCGTCCCCGGGCTCACCGCAAAGTCAGAAGAAGAAGCAACCACCTGCACCGGAAGGCCAAGGCGAACGAGAACTTCATAGTTGAAACGGGCATCCCCTCTGAGAGCTTCGGGAGAACCCACAAGGTACACCCGTGGAACTATACCCTCCACGAAGAGGTGCCGGGCGACCACCATGCCATCTCCACCGTTACTGCCGGTGCCGCAAACAATGGAAACAGTTTCAAGATCTGACCTTCCCCGGAGGATGGAAATGACTTCAGAAGCAATGCCCCTTCCCGCGTTCTCCATGAGAAGGAGCGTCGTCAGGCCATACTGCTCACAAGCTTCCCTTTCCCTCTTTTGCATTTCCTCTCGGGTGGCAAGTTCAAGCACGTTCCTCCCCTCCTCGTGCCACACCCACCGCTACGGCCACAACGACATCCCGCCCATGGGCAAAGGAAAGGCTGATTTTCGAAAAAACCCCATTTCCGCGCTTCAGGGAAACCTGGGGTTCTCCTGAAGGGGCATGGAGAACGGAGATATCCCGGAAGCGAAGGGCAATCCCCTGCTGAAGAAAGAGTTTCTTCACCGCTTCCTTGCTGGCAAAAAGAGCGGCAACTCCTTCCTGCCACCGTCTTGTGCCCTTCCCCCGGTAAAAGGCAAGCTCCTCCTCCTCAAAGAGGCGATGGACAAATCGCTCGCCAAAGAGGGACAGAGCCCTGGCAATTCTTGGGATTTCTACCACATCAACGCCTACAAGCGCAACGCCCCTCACGAAGCAGTCTCTTTCTCCTTCCGAGCTTTCTCGATAATGGCCTCGGCTATCTGTGGAGGAACCTCTTCATAATGGGAGAAGCGCATGGTAAAGGACCCTCTTCCCTGGGTTATCGAGCGAAGGTCCACAGAGTACCGGAAGAGCTCTGCCAGGGGCACAAGGGCCTTGATTTTCTGGTACCCGTCTTCCGGTTCCATGCCAAGAATCTTTCCCCGACGGGCATTGAGGTCTCCGATGACGTCTCCCATGTTCTCCTCAGGAACCACCACTTCCACGCTCATGATTGGTTCAAGGAGCACAGGATTCGCCTCGAGAGCACCTTTACGGAACGCCATGGAACCGGCAATCTTGAAGGCCATGTCTGAGGAGTCCACCGGGTGGTACGATCCGTCGTATACCGTTACCCGCACGTCCACAACCGGATATCCGGCAAGAACTCCTTCCTGCATGGCTTCCTGAACGCCTTTCTCCACAGCAGGGATGTAGTTTTTGGGAATGACCCCACCGACAATCTTGTCCACAAATTCAAATCCCTGGCCTCTCGGGAGGGGTTCAAGCTCAAGCCAGGCATGACCGTACTGACCACGTCCACCGGACTGGCGCTTGTACTTCCCCTCTGCCCGGGCCGTTTTCTTTATCGTTTCCTTGTACGGAACCTTGGGTACCGAGAGGGCAACCTCCACCCCGAACTTTCGTTTCATCTTCTCTGCAAGAACATCAAGGTGTATATCTCCGAAACCGTACACGATATCCTCCTTGGTATCCGGTTCCCGCTGCACCTTAAGCGTCGGATCCTCTTCAAGCATACGGCTCAGGGCCTGGCTGATTTTCTCCTCGTCACCTTTTCCGACCGGTCGGATGGCTGCCATGTAGTTCGGCTCGGGATATTCAAGAGGTGGAAAGACTATCGGGCGTTCTCGATCGGAGAGAGTATCGCCCGTAAAGACTTCGGCGATTTTTGCCACCGCTGCAATATCCCCTGCCTTCACCTCTTTGATGGGTTCCTGAGTCTTCCCTCGCACAAGAAGGAGCTGTCCAATTTTCTCTTCTGTGTCCCGAGAAGCATTGTAGATGCGCGCATCCGCAGAGAGCTTACCGGAGTACACCCGGAAAAAGGCAATCTTCCCTACATATGGGTCGCTCAGAACTTTGAAAACAAAGGCTGAGAAAGGCGCCTCTTCGCTGCAGGGACGCTCCTCCTCTTCCCCAGTCTTTGGATTTTTTCCCTTCACAGGGGGACGCTCAAGAGGGCTCGGAGCAAAATCAACGAGGAAATCTGCAACCGCCGAAACTCCTTTATTCTCAAGCCCAGAGCTGCAAAGGACAGGGAAGATTTTTCGCTCGAGAATAGCTCTCCTCAGACTCACCCAAAGCTTCTCAGAAGGAATTTCCTGGCCATCGAGGTAGAGGTTCAAAAGCTCGTCATCGGTTTCGGCAACATTCTCGATGAGTTCTTCCTGCCACCTCGAGGCTTCCTCGACGAGTTCCTGAGGAATGTCATCCTCCCGCACCTTCCCATCACCTTCAAAGTAGAGAGCACGCATCCTCAAAAGGTTCACGAGACCTCGAAAAGCGCTCTCTTTTCCAATGGGAAGGAAAACTGGGGTGGCCTTAGGCGTGAACTTCTCCCGAATGCTCTCTAAGACCGTGTAGAAATTTGCACCCTCCCGGTCCATACGGTTGATGAGGAAAAAGGCAGGGAGACCTTCGCGCTTCAAATAGTCCCACGCTCTCTCCGTACCCACTTCCACTCCAGATACTGCACAGAGGAAAATAACTCCACTGTCCACTGCCCGAAGCGCCCCGATAACATTCCCCAAAAAATCCATGTACCCTGGAGTGTCTATGAGGTTTACCTTGCGGCCTTTCCACTCAAAAGGGAGCACCGAAAGGTCGATAGAAAGGCCCCGACGGATTTCCTCCGGTTGCCAGTCGGATACCGTATTTCCCTCCTCAACCCTTCCCCTTCGTGTCGTAACCCCTGCATTGAAAAGGAGAGCCTCGGAGAAAGTAGTCTTCCCTGCACCTGCATGGGAAAAGAAGCCAATGTTCCGAATGTCTTTACTATTGAAATCCTTCAACCGCAACTCCTCCCTTCCGCGTCGTTCCCCACTCTTGAGAATATATCATATACGCTCACTGAACAGGAAGAACCAAAGGGCCAGGGCAAAAAGAAGGGCAAAGAGCTTTGTTTGCCAATCTTTCCAGAAGGCCTTCCGCAGCTTATCCCAAAGAACCCTCACGACCCCCGGTACAAAATTCTCAGCATTCTTTTGAGAGTCCCTGCCTCTATATCCCATGCCATCCTCCCATGCACTGCAAGGGAAATTTTACCCGTTTCTTCCGAAACCACAATGGCCAAAGCATCGGTTTGCTCCGTCACCCCAATTCCCGCCCGATGGCGAGTTCCAATCTTTCGCTTCGTTTCCACCTCTTCAGCAAGAGGGAGAATGCAACCTGCCGCCACAATCTTATTCTCCCGAAGGACCACTGCTCCGTCATGGAGAGGAGACTCAGGGAGAAAAATGGAAAAAAGGAGCTCCGGCGTGAAGAAGGCGTCGATGAGCACACCGGTTTGAATAAGGTCTCGGAGGCTGTTAGTTCGCTCAAGCACGACAAGAGCACCAATCCTTTTCCGGGAAAGGGTCTGGCACGCCAGGGTGAGATCGTCAATGAACTTGCTCCGGCTCTCTTCGTTCCCAACCCTCTCCACAAACCCGTGGTGGTACAAGCGGTTCATGTAGTTTCTCCGCAGCTCCGGCTGAAGAACAAGGAGCATCGCCCCTATGTACCCTCCAATGCACAAACGCCAGAAGAAACGGAGTCCGTGTAAACCCAGGAGATTCGAGATGCCCGCGCTGAGAAAAAGAATCACAAGCAAACGCAGAGGAGGGAAGAGCAAAGTCCCCTTCGCCCACCTCATGAGACGGTACGAGAAATAGTACAGTACCGCCACTTCTATAAGATATCGCCAGAGATTCGGTAGGGAGAGAATAACGGCTCCCTCCGGGCTTTCAGAGCAAGAGACTCAGAACCGCTTTCTGGGCATGGAGCCTGTTCTCAGCTTCATCAATGACCACAGAATGCGGTCCGTCCATGACGTCATCCGTAATTTCCTGGCCCCGGTGCGCAGGCATGCAGTGCATTACCATAGCGTCAGAGGAGGCAAGGGCAAGGAGATCCTGGTTGACCTGATATGGCCGGAAGAAAGGTAACCGCTCCTCAAGCTCCCCTTCTTTCCCCATGCTTGCCCACACATCCGTGTACACCACGTCAGCGTCCTTTACGGCCTTCCTGGGATCAGGCTCGTAGACAATCTGAGCACCGCTTTTTTTGGCTTCTTCCTGCGCCCAATCCCATATGCTCTGGAGGGGTCTGTAACGTTCGGGAGTGGAGACGGTAAGGGAGAGTCCAAGACGCGCGGCAGCAACAATCCAGGAGTGACAGACATTGTTCCCATCGCCCACAAAGACGATTTTCACATTGAGGGTTCCCCTCTTTTCGAGAACGGTGAGAAGATCCCCGAGAACTTGGCAGGGATGGTGAAGGTCTGAAAGGCCATTGATAACGGGAATGCCGCTGTACTTTGCCACTTCAAGAACTGTTTCGTGGGCGAAAGTCCGTAGAACAATAGCGTCAACCATTCGCCCCAGAACAAGGGCCACGTCTTTCACCGCTTCCCGCTTTCCAAGACCTACCTCTTGAGGGCCAAGGTAGAAACTCTCTCCTCCGAGCTGGCGCGTGGCAACCTCAAAAGAAACCCGAGTACGGAGAGAAGGTTTCTCAAAGAGAAGGGCAACGATTTTACCTCCAAGGGGCTTCGGGCGTTCTCCGAGAAGCCACCGCCTCTTTAAATCCAAGGCAACGTCGAGAAAAAAGAGGAGCTCACCCTTAGAGAAATCTGCAAGATCCAGGAAATGCCGGCCCCGGAATGAATACGTCATCGTCCACCCTCGCTTCCTTCCCTTGCCCTTTTTCTCCGATACACTTTCTCCACGTACGGCGAAAGAAACGCCCGCAATGCCGCTCCGTACCCAGCACGGAAAAAGATAATGTCCCCAACCCGGTAAGGTCTTCTGCTCTCTTCTACATCGAGAACAAGGTAGTTACTCGTCGCACCTATTATTGTAACACGGGCATCGTCAAAATATAACTGGTTTTCATCGACATCCTGCCTCCCCACGGCTACAAGGACTCTCCGACGAGGTCCAGAGAAAGCTTGAGGAGGTCTCTCCCCGAAAGCATCGTACCCAAGGGCTCCCCCTCTCAAGGGCTCTTTTGTGCGCACTTCCACAACCTCTGCTGCAATCGTGAAAGCTCCTTGCCTCAGCCATGGAATGTCCCGTTTCCTACTTATGTCGCTTCCAAAGAGCAGAGCCTCTCCAAAACGAATCTCGTCCACACCCTGAGGAGGATCGCCCTCTTCCCAGAGGGTGAGAAAGGTCGTTCCTCCCACCGAGAGCGCAATGTTCTTCCCAAGGGCTTCCTGGAGAAACTCCTTCGTCTCCACAAGACGCGCAAGGGCACTCCGATCAGGAAGCACGCCACTGAGACAGGCAAGGGTTGTAGCGATGCCATGAATGGAGAGATAAGGAAGGCGCCTGATGAACTCCGCCACTTGCGGGACCTCCTCAGGAAGCATCCCCTCTCTTCCATCGCCTCCCTCAACGGCAAGCACAACGGATTGCACCTTTTTGGACTCCCGAGCAATACTATGCAAACACTCGAGAACCTCAATGTGGGAAACAAAAGGAAAGATGTCGTAAGCACTCAGGACGCTAAGCTCTTCAAGCATGGGGAGGCGAATGAGAAAAAGCTCTGCCTGAGGACCGAGGAGATGGCGAAGCTTCACAAGATTTGCAAGGTTCGAGTCAGCAAATTTCAAAAACCCCGCTTCCCAGAAGACCTGAACAAGTACGGAATCTGCGAGGAACCCCTTGGTGACAACAACAGGTGAAACTCTCCACTCATAGCATTTCTCAAGAAGGATATGCGCATTCTCCTCAAGAACATCAAGATCAACCTCAAGGCGGGGATACAAGAGGGCCACCTCAGAAAGAAAAGGGGTGGCATTGCCACCCCCTGAGCTTTACCGTTTCGAGAATTGGAAACGGGCTCGTGCCGCCCTCTGACCGTACTTCTTGCGCTCTTTCATCCTCGGGTCTCTGGTCAGAAGCCCGGCTTTCTTCAGCACACTTCTCAGGTTCTCGTCCACAGAAAGCAGAGCCCGAGCAATGCCATGGGCTAAGGCTCCCGCCTGACCGGTTAAACCTCCACCCTTGACCACTGCCTCAACGTCGAAACGAGACTCGGTTCCGGTGAGCACAAGGGGCTTTCGCACAAGTACCTGCCAGGCCAACCTGGGGAAGTAGTCCTCAAGACTCCGTCCGTTCACCGTAATCTTACCGCTTCCTAAGGTCAACCAGACCTTGGCAACCGATGTCTTTCTCCTACCCGTTGCATAGTACTTTACGGCTACACTCACGTTCATTCACTCCCCATTGGCAGCGGAACCGGATTTTGGGCAGCATGGGGATGCGAGGGACCACAGTAGACCTTGAGTTTCCGGATAATCCTTCGACCAAGACGATGGTGAGGAATCATCCCCCAGACCGCCCTTCGAATGACCTCCTCCGGCTTCCGCGCCAGAAGAGATCGCAGTGTCTCCTCTTTGAACCCTCCAGGATATCCGCTGTGCCGGCGGTACAGTTTTTGATCGAGCTTTTTGCCCGTTACCTGAATCTTCTCAGCATTGACGACAATCACGTAATCCCCCACATCGAAAAAGGGAACGTAAATGTTCTTATGCTTGCCCATGAGAATAGTGGCGATACGAGAAGCCAAGCGGCCAAGGGTTTGACCCTCTGCATCCACAACGTACCATTTTTTCTCGATACCCTTAGGCGACGGAACGTACGTTTTGTTCTGCATTGTTCTCTCCCCCAACGTAGTCAAAGACAAACCGAATTTTAGAAAAGTGAAAGGGAATTGTCAAGAAAAAGGGCTAACTTTTCCCGCCGGTCTTCGGGAAAGCTCCGATCCGCGCTGAAACCTCGTGCATCAAATCCCTGAGCTGGAAGTAACTCCTGATGTACCGGTCGTAGTAGAAAAGGTATACCTCGTGGTTCTCCCGGTTTGGATAGATTTGCCCAGAAATCTGTACCATCTTAAGGGTGGCTTCTGGGATACTATCGTAGAACCCCACACCTACAGCGGCATAGATTGCCGTCCCAAGGGTACTCGCTTCCTCTACAGTCGTGAGGTAAATAGGAATGTTGGTAACATCGGCATGAATCTGGAGCCACAAGCGGCTTCGAGCTCCTGGACCACTCACGTACATCTCTTCCACTTCAAAACCCGATTGAGCCAGAGTCTGAAGAATGTGGTAGGTTCCGTAAGCAGTTCCCTCGTATATAGCTCGGAGCACATGGGCCTTGGTGTGACTCAGGGACAAACCCCAGAGGGCTCCTCTTGCAAGGGGATCCTGGTAAGGACTCCGGTTACCCTGGAAGTAGTCAAGGAGCACAAGGCCATCGGAGCCAGGAGGAACCTGAGCAACCATTTTGTCAAGGAAGACAAAAAGGTCTTCTCCAAGTTCACAGGCCTGAGCACACTCTTCCCTGGCAAAATTGTCCACAAACCACCTGATAACGGAACCGGTTGAGCTCTGCCCTCCCTCAAGAATCCACATGTTCGGCAGAACAGCACCATAGTACGGACCCCAAATGCCGGGACTGAAGATGGGTTCTTCAGAGAGCGCCAGGTGGCACGTTGAGGGACCAATGACCATGGCAAGACGCTGAGGATGCACAACATCAAGCCCAACCATAGCCGCATAAGCATCTATGCCACCCTGGATGACCGGAGTTCCCGGGACAAGGCCAAGCTCATAAGCGGCACGCTTCGTGAGCTCTCCAACCTTCTCTCCCACAGGAATGAGCTCCCTCGGCCACTTACTGAGGAGCTCCTCAAAGCGGAGGTCCCGAAGAAGCGAAATCGGCCACCCTCCTTCGGTAGGGCAGTAATTCCATTTGCAGATGGCGTTGTTGAGAGAGGTAACCCAGCGATCGGTGAGCTTGAAGATAATCCAGTTCTGGGCCTCCACGATGTAGTCGGCATTCGCAAAAATATCCGGAAGGTTTTCCTTGAGCCAAAGGGCTTTGGGAATCATCCACTCCGGAGACTCATGCCCACCGGCGTACCGAAGGAGAGGATTCCCCGTTGCGTTAATACGCTCCGCCTGCTCGAAGGCCCGCACATCCATCCACATAATTGCTCGATACCTGGGGTTTCCAAACCGGTCCACAGGAAGTACGGTACAGGAACTTGCGCTTACACTCAAAGCTGCGATGTCTTCTGGACGCACCTCCCCCTCAAAGAGGCAACGCCGCACCGTATCCTGGATACCCTTCCACCAATCCGCAGGGTCCTGCTCCGCCCACCCCGGACGAGGATGGTACTCAGGGTATGAGTAGAAGGAAAGAGCCACAACGTTTCCCCGGGCATCAAAGATGCCACTCCGAAGACCCTGTGTCCCTACGTCAATACCAAGAAAATAAGGGGGTTTGGCATTAGCCACAGGATAAACCTCCTTGCTCCCTCCCTGGAACATGGTACAATGGCTCTCGAGATGACGCGTTTCATCGCTGACTGCATGTTAGGTAAGCTCGCACGATGGTTGAGAATCCTGGGGTACGATGTTGCGTATTTTCGAAATCTCGAGGATAAGAAACTCCTTGCCATTGCCCTTCTTGAGAAGAGAATCCTTCTCACAAAGGACAGAGCTCTCGCTGCCTCCGGAAAAGAATGGGCCTACTTCGTGGTTTCCGAAACCCTTCCTGAGCAGCTCCTTGAGCTGAAAAAGACCTTTCACCTCACCTTTCCCCTTCCCCCACGTTGCCCATTCTGCAATGAGACCCTCCTTGACATCTCTCAAGAAGAGGCTCGCAGAAACGTACCCCTCTTTGTCGCCCTGAGTTTTACGAACTTCAAGCAATGCCCTCTGTGCCAGAGAACGTTCTGGCCAGGAACCCACTGGCAGAGGATTCAAAAGCTCTGCCAGGAGTTCCTGGATCGGTAATCACTTATCAAGGAGAACCTCAACTCCGGGAAGCGGTCTCCCCTCGACGAACTCAAGGGATGCTCCCCCACCGGTCGATATGTGGGTGATTTTTCCTTCCACACCGGCCTTCTTAATGGCCGCTACGGTATCACCACCGCCCACAACGACAATCGCTCCACTTTCTGCAACTTTCTTTGCAATCTCCACCGTCCCGCGGGCAAAGAGATCGACTTCAAAAAGACCCAAAGGACCGTTCCAGAAAATGGTCTTGGCTTCCTTTATGTACTCTCCAAACTTCTCGATAGTCTTTGGACCGATATCGAAACCTCCCATGTCAGGAGGAATCTTATCCCAGTCGACAACCTTCGTCTCGACTCCTTCCTTCCCTTCTGGGGCAACAACGAAGTCCTCTGGGAGTTCAAAACGCACACCTTTTGCCTTGGCGGTTTCAAGAATCTGTCGGGCCTCTTCGATCATGCTTTCCTCAAGAAGTGACTTTCCAACCTCATACCCTATAGCTTTGATGAAGGTATATGCCATGCCTCCCCCCACAAGGAGGACGTCAACCTTCTCAAGGAGTTTCCGCAGAACCCCAATTTTACTCGAAACCTTCGCTCCACCAAGAATGGCAAGGAAGGGACGAACGGGATTGTTGAGCTTCTCGCCCAGGGCTTCGAGTTCCTTCTCCATCAGGAATCCCGCGTAAGCCGGCAGAAACTTTGCCACTCCTGCGGTAGAAGCATGGGCTCGATGGGCAGCTCCAAAAGCATCATTCACGTAGATATCGGCAAGTTCTGCAAGAGCCCGCGCAAAGTTCTCGTCGTTTGCCTCCTCCTCGGGATAGAAACGAATATTCTCAAGAAGGAGCACATCGCCATCTTTGAGCTGAGCCACCGCCTGCTTTACTTCCTCTCCAATGCAGTCGTTGACCTTTACAACCTTCCGTCCCAAAAGCTCCTCAAGCCTCTTCGCAATTGGATCCATTCGGAGTTCGTCCTTGGGCTTCCCCTTGGGCCGACCCAAATGGGAAACGAGAATGACCCTGGCTCCCCGCTCGATGAGGTACCGAATCGTGGGCAGGCTCTCCACAATCCTCGTGTCATCGGTGATGTTCCGATTCTCATCAAGCGGCACGTTGAAATCCACCCGCACAAGAACTCTCTTCCCTCGCAGTTCCCCTTCCGGAATATCCCGTATAGTCTTTTTATTCATCCCATCCACCTCCACTCACTTGGTTTCAAGGAACGCCTGGAGTACCCGGACTCGGTTCACAACTCCCACCACTCGTCCCTCTTTCACGACCGGAATAAGGTCAATGTTGGCCGTCTGAAGGAGATCCAGAGCATCCTCAATGTCATCCTCTGCCGACAGGTACTCCACGTCTTCAGCCATAAACTCTGAGACCTCGCGCTTGGCGAAATCTCGCAGCTTCTCCCGAATGGCGCTCATGAGATTTCCAAAAAGAGGGAGATCCTTTTGGGCTTCCTCGAGGAGTTGCTGAAAGAAGGTCTGAGCCGAAAAGTATCCAATAAGGCGCTGCTCAAGGTCCACAACGGGAACGCCGTTCACTTTACGGCGGATCATGAAATTGAGCACATCCCCCACCGTATCGAAATCGCTAACCGTGGGAACTTCAGGGAGCATGATTTCTTCTACCAGCACCGCCATTCCCCCTCGACTACCAGTATATCCTCCGATACGTCCTTGAGGCTATAATTTTACACCATAACGCTCCGGCAACAAAGCCGCTCACGTGGGCAAACCATGCCACACCTCCATAGCCCGGGAAACCCAAGGACACAAGGGCGTAGAAAATTTGCAGGAGAATCCAGAAACCCAAGTAAACCACTGCAGGAACTCGCAAAAGCTGTACGAAAAATCCCCAGAAAACGAGGGTGATAATTCGGGCACCAGGAAAGAGAAGAAAGTACCCTCCCATGACCCCCGCAATAGCACCACTCGCGCCCACTGTGGGAACAAGAGATGTTGGGAAGACAAGGGCATGGGACAACCCGGCCACACAGCCACATCCAAGGTAAAAGAGTATGAACTGCCACCGTCCCAGGAAATCCTCCACGTTGTTTCCAAAAATCCAGAGATACCACATGTTCGAGAGAAGATGGAAGAAACTCCCGTGGAGGAACATGGAGGTGACAAGGGTCAGCAAAGGGAAGGAGGGAGAGGCCCGGAGCATATGAACCTTGCCCCAGAAAAGAGCTGGAACAAGACCAGCCTTAAAGAAAAAAAGCTCTCGTTCTGGGCCAAGTCCCACCTCGTAAAAGAAAACTACAGTGTTCACGAGGATGAGAAGAACCGTAACAATCGGAAAGCGTCGGGTCGGCAGTTCATCTCGAATCGGAATCATGGCTTAAAAATAGACAACTCTTTCCCCAAAGTCAAGGGTAGGTGGTGACAAACGGGAAGGACTTGCAATGTCTCAGGGTTACCGCAAGGTCGTGGTTTCCCCTCCGGAGCAATTCCTCCTATCAAGCATCTCAAGGAGTATCTGGTGCAGGAGCAGAAACCCAGAGGAGGAGGGGTAGAGACGTTCTCCCTGCACGAAGAGTAGCCCTCTCTCGAGAAATTCCCGAAGGACCTCTCCCCACTCTGGAGAGGAGAGAAAAGAGAGAGGAACTCCCTGGTTTGTTCGCAGAAGGAGCATGATATCCTCAAGCTTTTTTGCCTCTCCGGAGAGCTCCTCTTCAAAGACAACCGGGAGTTTCTTTTCTTGAAGCATCCGGGAATACGTACGCAAAGAATCCGCGTTTTTCTGGCGCTTCCCCCCAAGATGTGTCCACGCCGAAGGTCCAAGACCTATGTACTCGCCGTTTCTCCAGTAGAGAAGATTGTGGCGGCATTCAAAACCTGGAAAGGCAAAGTTTGAGACCTCGTAATGGAGGTATCCCGCCTCGGTTAGCTTCCTCTCGGCCAGACGAAAGAGGTACGACTGCGCATCAAAAGAAGGGAAAAGCCTGCGGTGGCGGCGGAAAAAAGAGGCCAAAGGCACCCGAGGCTCCAGGGTCAGGTTGTACACGGAAATGTGGGGAGGAGCATACCGGAGAGCCTCTTCAACGTCCTTCTGCCAGGTATCGAAATCCTCAAGGGGAAGACCGTATATGAGGTCGATGTTCCAATTCTTCCACTCTTCTTTTCGAACCATGTCAAGGCTCATGCGAATCCTTGCAAGTGACGTCGAGCGACCAAGGAAAAGGAGGTACCGAGGCTGAAAGGTCTGAACCCCGATGCTTAAGCGAGTAATACCAGCATCCCTCCATTTTCGGAGCTTCTCGAGGGTTACAGTTTCCGGGTTTGCTTCAAGAGTCACCTCAAGAGGAAGAGAAAGGGTGAATCTTTCCCGAAGGACCTTGAGGAAATCCCCAAGAAGTGATGGCTCAAGAAGCGATGGAGTACCTCCGCCGAAGTAGACACTCTGGATTTCTCTTCCCTCGATACTCGAATGCGTTACCCGGAGGTCAAGCTCCTTAAGGAGGAGGCCAACAAATTCCCTTCCCTCTCCCTGCCAGGGATAAGAGACAAAATCGCAGTACGCGCATCGCTTCAGACAAAAGGGGATGTGAACGTAAAGACCAAGGGCGTTCACGATCCGGTCTTTAAAACCGCAAGAAAGGCTTCCTGAGGAATACGGACTTTTCCAATGGCTTTCATCCTCTTCTTTCCCTCTTTTTGCTTCTCAAGGAGCTTCCGCTTGCGGGTCACATCTCCCCCGTAACATTTCTGGAGGACATCTTTCCGGAGAGCTGGGATATCCTCCCGGGCAATGACTTTGCCTCCTATGGCAGCCTGAATGGAAACCACGAAGAGCTGACGGGGGATGATTTCCTTGAGCTTCCCTACAAGTTCCCGTGCCCTGTAGTACGCATTCTCCTGACAGGCAATGAAGGAGAGACCATCCACCCGTTCCTTATTGACGAGGATATCCACCCGTACGAGATTTGCCGGACGATACCCGGCAAATTCGTAGTCGAAACTGGCGTACCCGCGACTTATCGCCTTCAGACGGTCATAGAAGTCGAGCAGAATCTCAGCCATCGGAAGTTCGTAGGTGAGAAGAACGGTGTTCTCGTCCATGAAGAGCATGTCCTTGAAAACTCCTCTCCGGGACTGACAGAGCTCCATAATGCCTCCAAGGTACGCCGATGGAACGACAATCTTTGCCGTCACATAGGGTTCCTCGGCCTCCTCGATTTCCCCCAGAGGAGGAAAGTCCTTGGGAGAACGGACCTCGAGAACCTCCCCCTTTTTCGTCAGTACCTGGTACACAACGTGAGGTGCCGTTGCAACGACCTCAATTCCGAACTCCCGCTCAATCCGCTCCTGGACAATCTCCATGTGGAGTAATCCCAAAAACCCACATCGGAAACCAAATCCCAAAGCCTCCGAGAAATCGGGTTCAAAAACCAAAGACGCATCGTTCAGCTGGAGCTTCTCAAGGGCCTCCTTGAGATTCTCGTAACTCTCGTACTCCACGGGGTAGAAACTGCAAAAGACCATGGGCTTGACTTTCCGGTAGCCCGGAATCGGACAGGGAGCAGGAGAAACCGCCGAGGTGATAGTGTCCCCCACCCGGCTGTCCTGAACGTTCTTAATGTTGCAGGCAAGGTACCCCACTTCACCTGGACCGAGGGACTCCACCTCCTGCATATCGGGGGCAAAAACACCAACCGCAGTCACCTCGAACTCTTTCCCCGTGGAGAACATGCGAATTTTCATTCCCCTGCGGATGACACCGTCAACAACCCGGACAAAAGGCAGAACCCCCCGGTAAGGATCGTACGTGGAGTCAAAGATGAGCGCTCTGAGAGGACCTTCTTCCCTACCCTGGGGAGGAGGAACAAACTCTACAATTCGCTCAAGGAGCTCTTCAACTCCAACTCCGTGTTTTGCGCTCACCAGGGTGTAAGGGAGATGATCCGCCCCAAGAAGGGTATCGACCTCCCGCATGGCTCTCTCGGGATCAGCAGAGGGAAGGTCGATCTTGTTAATGACCGGAAGAATGGTCAATCCCTGCTCAAGGGCAAGACGGGCATGGGCAAGTGTCTGCGCCTCCACGCCCTGGGAAGCATCGACAAGAAGGATAGCCCCCTCACAGGCGGCAAGGCTTCTTGAGACTTCGTAGCTGAAATCAGCATGGCCAGGAGTATCGATGAGGTGGAAGAGGTAGATTTTTCCGGTTTTTCGGGAAACGTACTGGAGACGAACCGCCTTTGCCTTAATTGTGATGCCCCGTTCCCGCTCAAGGTCCATGCGGTCGAGAAACTGCTCCCGCATCCGTTTCTTGGGCACCGCGTTGCAGAGCTCGAGAATCCGGTCAGCCAACGTAGACTTACCATGATCGATATGGGCTATAATGCAGAAATTTCGAATATTTTCTCTTTCCACCGCTTCAGGACCCTCCGCTCCTTCGAAAATCTCCAAGAACCGCTAAGATAGCTCTCCTCTCATCCATTTTGAGAAGAAAGGGAAGCGCAAGGTAAAGCCCCCCAAGGAAACAGAGGATGAGCACAAACTCAAAAGAGGAAGCATAAGGTATCATTCTTTTTAGAGACAGACAACACGCCGTAAATATTCCAATTTGCATGGCTCCCTTGAGAAACCATCGCCCTGAAGGAAAAAGAGAAAAGTCCTCAACCTTCTGCCGTAGAAAGTATACAAGGAAGACGAACTGAAAAAAAGCGGCAAGAGATGTGGCCAGAGCCACTCCACCAAAGTCAAAAAATCGCACCAGCCACAGGTCAAGGACAATGTTCAGAAGGACAGCCGCAAGGCCAACTTTCACCGGGGTACGGGTATCATGGAGCGAGTAGAAGGCTCGAGTTACCAGGTGATTCAAGGCAAAAAAGACAAGCCCAGGGGCATAGTAGAAGAGGGCTAAAGCCGTCATGTCCGCAGCCAGGGCGTCGAACATTCCTCGCCGGTACACAAGGGCAACAAGAGGAAGCGGAAAGGTCATGAGGAAAACCACCGCAGGGAGCATGAAAAATAAGACCCATCGTACTCCTTGCCAGAAAGTCCTCTTCCACTCTTCGGTGTCTCCCGCCCACACACTCTGCGAGAGAGGTGGTAAAACGGCAATCGAAAGGGCAACCCCAAACACTCCAAGAGGAAATTCCATGAGGCGATCGGAAAAGTAGAGGGCGGATACAGCGCCCTCCCGGCAGAGGGAGGCAACAATCCGGTCCACCAGAGTGTTCACCTGGGAGACGGCAAGAGAAAAGGTGACCGGGAGCATCAGGTGGAGAACCTTCTGGAACCCTTCGTCCTCCCAGAACCGAAAGTTCACCCGGAGCAGGAAGCCTTTCCGTCCGAGAGGAGGAATCTGAAAGAGGAATTGCCAGAGACCCCCAAGAATCACCCCGAAAGCAAGGGCATAGGGACCAAAGGATTTCCGCAGAAAAAGGAGGCTCACAATTGTCCCCAGGTTGAAGAAAAAGGGAGCCACTGCGGGCCAGCTGAAGATATTGAGAGTGTTCAGAAAGCCCATAAGGAGCGCCGACCAGGAGATGAGGAGCAAAAAGGGGAACATGATTTGCGTTGAGTGGACGGTAAAGAGAAACTTCGCCGCATCATCCCGAAAGCCAATGGCGGCAAGACGGACAATCCACGGGGAAAAAAGGATGCCAAAAAGGCACACAAGGCCCACGATGAAGGTGAAACCGCTGAATACGGAAGAAACGAAGTTTTGAGGGTCCTTCTTTCGAGGGGAGGAAGCAAAGTACTCAGAGAACACAGGAACAACAGAAGTACTCAGGGCACCCTCGGCAAAAAGCCGCCGCAGAAGATTCGGTATTGTGTACGCAAGAAGGAATGCGTCGGTGACCCAGGTGGCCCCAAAGAAGGAAGATATAAGGATTTCCCTGAGAAGACCCGAAACTCGTGAGAGTAACGTCCCAAGACCAACGACTACAGTGTTTTTGAAGAGCCTGCTCTCCTGCATATCCATCTCCTCAAGGCGTAAATACAAAAAAAGCCGGAGATTGCTCTCCGGCTCTTTCCCGGCAGCGTCCTACTTTCCCGCCCAGTTCCCCAGGCAGTATCATCGGCGCTGGAGGGCTTAACTTCCGGGTTCGGAATGGTTCCGGGTGTCTCCCCTCCGCTATGGCCACCGGGAAACCTGTATACCTCTGGGGAAGCATCCTGGAATGAAGCCATTGCGGTCAAGTCCTCGACCTATTAGTACCCCTCGGCTCAAGGTGTTGCCACCCTTACACCTGGGGCCTATCAACCGGGTCATCTTCCCGGGGTCTTACCTGGTCGACCCAGTGGGATACCTCATCTTGGGGTGGGCTTCGCGCTTAGATGCTTTCAGCGCTTATCCCATCCGGACACAGCTACCCAGCGATGCCCCTGGCAGGACAACTGGAACACTGGAGGTCCGTCCATCCCGGTCCTCTCGTACTAGGGACAGCTCCCCTCAGGTATCCTGCGCCCGCGACAGATAGGGACCGAACTGTCTCACGACGTTCTAAACCCAGCTCGCGTACCGCTTTAATGGGCGAACAGCCCAACCCTTGGGACCTGCTCCAGCCCCAGGATGCGACGAGCCGACATCGAGGTGCCGATCCTCCCCGTCGATGTGGACTCTTGGGGGAGACCAGCCTGTTATCCCCGGAGTACCTTTTATCCGTTGAGCGATGGCCCTTCCACACGGCACCACCGGATCACTAGGCCCGACTTTCGTCCCTGCTCGAGGCGTCCCTCTCGCAGTCAGGCTCCCTTATGCCCTTACACTCACCACACGGTTTCCAATCGTGCTGAGGGAACCTTAGGGCGCCTCCGTTACCTTTTAGGAGGCGACCGCCCCAGTCAAACTGCCCACCTGACACTGTCCCTCGGGAGGATGACTCCCGCAGGTGAGAATCTGGATATGTCAAGGGTGGTATCTCAAGGGTGGCTCCATGGGAGCTGGCGCCCCCACTTCTCCGCCTCCCACCTATCCTGCACAAGACACACCCGGATTCAATATCAGGCTGCAGTAAAGGTTCACGGGGTCTTTCCGTCTAGTCGCGGGTAGCAAGCATCTGCACTTGCATTGAAACTTCGCCGAGCCCCCCGTCGAGACAGCGCCCCAGTCGTTACGCCATTCATGCGGGTCGGAACTTACCCGACAAGGAATTTCGCTACCTTAGGACCGTTATAGTTACGGCCGCCGTTTACTGGGGCTTCGGTTTGGAGCTTCGCCTACAGGAGAACCCATAGGCTAACCCCTCCCCTTAACCTTCCAGCACTGGGCAGGCGTCAGGCCCTATACGTCGCCTTACGGCTTAGCAGAGCCCTGTGTTTTTAGTAAACAGTCGCCAGGGCCGATTCCCTGCGACCCCTTCAGGCTCAGAGGGCAAGCCTCCTCACCTTAGTGGGGCACCCCTTCTCCCGAAGTTACGGGGTCAGATTGCCGAGTTCCTTAACGGGGGATCACTCGCGCGCCTTAGAATGTTCATCCCACCTACCAGTGTCGGTTTGCGGTACGGATACCTGCCGCCCATCGTTAGGGGCTTTTCTCGGCAGTGTGGGATCAGCGAGTTCGCCCCAAAAAGGGGCTCCCCATCACCTCTCGGCGTTGACGAGGGAAGGGATTTGCCTCCTCCCTCCGCCTACGGGCTTAGACAGCCTATTCCTCCAGGCTGCTCGCCTACCCTCCTGCGTCCCCCCATCCTCAAACGGTGGCAGGTAGTGCCGGAATATTAACCGGCTGCCCATCACCTACGCCTTTCGGCCTCGGCTTAGGATCCGACTTACCCTGGGCGGACGAACCTTCCCCAGGAAACCTTAGGCTTACGGCGAGAGGGATTCTCACCCTCTTTAACGCTACTCATGCCGGCATTCTCACTTGGGATACCTCCACGGGTCCTCACGGTCCCGCTTCAACGGCCTACCCAACGCTCCCCTACCAATGCAAAAGGCAAAACCTTTTGCATTCCGCAGCTTCGGCAGCAGGCTTGAGCCCCGAGAATTTTTCGGCGCAGCGTCGCTAGACCAGTAAGCTATTACGCACTTTTTAAAGGATGGCTGCTTCTAAGCCAACCTCCTGGCTGTCACAGCAACGCCACCACCTTTACCACTTAGCCTGCATTTGGGGGCCTTAGCTGGCGGTCTGGGCTGTTCCCCTTTTGACCACGGAGCTTATCCCCCGCGGTCTGACTCCCCGGCTCAAAGGAGAGGTATTCGGAGTTTGGTTGGGTTTGGTAGGCGGGTAAGCCCCCTAGCCCATCCAGTGCTCTACCCCCTCTCCTCACCACCGGAGGCTAGCCCTAAAGCTATTTCGGGGAGAACCAGCTATCTCCAGGTTTGATTGGCCTTTCACCCCTACCCACAGCTCATCCGAGCGGTTTGCAACCCACACCGGTTCGGGCCTCCATGGGGTTTTATCCCCACTTCACCCTGGCCATGGGTAGATCACCTGGCTTCGGGTCTACGGAAGCTGACTCTGCGCCCTGTTCGGACTCGGTTTCCCTACGGCTCCGCACCTTAAGTGCTTAACCTTGCCAGCTCCCGTAACTCGCCGGCTCATTCTCCAAAAGGCACGCAGTCGAACCGATATGGACTACGTCCATACCATGGTCCTTCCACGTATTGTGGACACACGGTTTCAGGTTCTATTTCACTCCCCTCCCGGGGTTCTTTTCACCTTTCCCTCACGGTACTGGTGCACTATCGGTCGCCAGGGAGTATTTAGCCTTAGGAGGTGGTCCTCCCAGATTCCCACGGAATTCCGCGTGGACCGTGGTACTTGGGAACACAGAACCGAGAGAGAGCTGTCCTTCGCCTACGGGGCTATCACCCTCTCTGGCGAGGCTTTCCAGTCCTCTTCGGCTCGGACGCTCTTTTGTAACTCTCTGGCCGCACCCTGGCTTGGCCCTTCTGTGTCCCGCTACCCCCAGAGAGCAACGCCCAGGGGCTTTGGCACTCTCTGGGTTTGGGCTCCTCCCCGTTCGCTCGCCGCTACTTGGGGAATCGAGTTTTCTTTCTTTTCCTCGGGGTACTGAGATGTTTCAGTTCCCCCGGTTCGCCTCCTCCTTGCGGAGGATACTGGGGGTTTGCCCCAGTGGGTTGCCCCATTCGGGAATCCCCGGATCATCGCTTGCTTACAGCTACCCGGGGCTTATCGCAGTTAGCCACGCCCTTCATCGCCTCCTGGCGCCAAGGCATCCACCGTGTGCCCTTTCTAACTTGACCGCAAACCTGTCTATTCGGCAGGATGCTTTCCCCAGACGGTATTCACTTGTCAAGGTGCATGCCCAACAGGGCAAGTGGTATTTTACTCGGTTTCTTTTCCTTTTGCAAGGGGGAGGGGTGAAAATTCTACACCCTCTCGAATTGGTCCTTACCAACCCCACAAATCGGGCAAACCCAGGTATCCGGAAGGTCGGCAAAACGAGTCCCCGCAGGGATTCCTGAATCTGGGTCTCCGAAACGGGGGTCGTAGATGTACCCACAGACCTTGCAGCGGTACCGTCCTACTTCTTCGGGTTTCACCTTTTCTTCCTTGTACGTTGCTGCGGTGCGAGGGACCTTTCCGCCCTTGACATCCCGGTAGTACCCGTAGGTCATGGGGTTAGCTTCTGCATTCACAAAATCCGTTTCCACCACTTCCCCAAGGAGCAGGACATGGGTTCCTGCGTCTACACTTTTGACGAGTTTTGCCTCGACAAAAGCCACAACGTGCTCAGCAAGAATGGGAACACCCGTCTTTCCAAGGAAATACTTCACCTGGTCGAACTTCTTCGTGTCCTTGCCGCTTCGAAAGCCAAAAAGACCTATTACCTGGAGGGGTGTATCTTGGTCAAGAACCGAAATGCCAAAGTACCCGCTCTGCTGCACAAGGGGAAGGGTATAGCTCTCCTTGTTGAGGCTTGCCACAATCTGGGGAGGAAAAGCCGTGACCTGGACCAAAGCGTTGATAATGCACCCATTCACCTCCTCCCCATGGCGGGCAGATAAAACGTACATTCCACAGTTGAGCGAAAAAAGGGCGTCAAGATTCACCAAAACTCCCCCTACATCAAATCCGCAAGCTTTTTCATGACGCCTTTGGTGCTCTCGTAGAGTTCCCGGAAGAGCTCGTAGTACCGGTCGTACATTGCTTTTCTTTCGGGGTCCACCTTAATGACCGGTCGGAAGCTCACCCACTCCTTGATGCGCTCCGGTTTGTCGATGACCCCCGTGCCAAGACCGGCAAGAAAAGCATCACCAAAAGGTGCCTCGACGTCCTTTGAGAGACGCTTCATATCAAAACCAGTCACATCGGCAAAAATCTGCACCCAGAAGGAGGAACGGGCAACACCACCGACAATCCAGCACTCGGGGTTGAGCTTCATTCCCGTTTTCAGAGCCTCTTCCATGTTGTGCCGGAGAGCGTACGCCGCAGCCTCAAGCATGGCCTTGTAGACGTGAGCCCTTGTGTGGTAGAGGGAGAGCCCAAGAATTGTTCCCCGGGCATCGGGGTCCCAAATGGGCGAGCGTTCACCCATGAAGTACGGGAGCACGACGATACCCTCACTTCCTGGTGGGATGTCCCGTGCCTGGAGCTCAAGAAGAGTGTACGCAGGAATGCCGAAGTCTTTCTCCGCTTCCTTCTCAAGCCGCCCGAACTGGTCACGAAACCAGCGCGCTAAGGCTCCAGAGGTTGCGCTTCCGCCGAAGGTGTAGATGAGCTTATCATCGTACACCACGTACGGGAAGCTCACCAGGAACGGGGTAAGGTACGTCCCATCGTGCACCGTTCCCCAGCACATGGAGGTTCCTGCCATGGCCACGTGTTCTCCAGGACCTAAAACCCCTGCCGCAAGCTGCGCAACCGGCGCATCAATGCCCCCTGCCACGATGGGCATGCCGCTCAAAAGACCCATTTTCTCGGCAAATTCCTTCTTGAGCTTCCCCACAATCTCGGAGGATTTATAGATTCTCTCGGGGAGCATCCGCTTTGGAATCCCAAGGATTTCGCACATTTCATCAGACCAGGTGCGCTTGCGGATATCAAAGACTCCACCGATATTGCCCGCCGAAGAGTAGTCCGTGGCGAGCTCCCCGGTGAGACAGTACACCACGTAGTCCTTGGGAGTGACGAACTGGTAAATTTTTTCCCAAACCTCGGGTTCGTTGTTCCGTATCCACATCATCTTCGTGAAGCCGTAGTACGAATCAACGTAATTCCCCGTGATGCCAAAGATTTTCTCAAGGGGAACGTTGTCCTTCACCCACTGCGTTTCCTTCCTTGCCCTCCGGTCCATCCAGATGAGGCAGGGACGAAGAGGCTTTATGTCCTTGTCCACAGGAATGCCCGAACCACCGTAGAGACCGCTTATGGCAAGGCCGGCAATATCCTTGGGATTGACCTTTGATTTCTCCACGCAGCGGGCAACAGTTTTCACCACCGCGTCAAGCCAGACATCCGGCCACTGCTCTGCCCAGGATGGCTTCGGCGTGATAACGCCGTACTCCACAAAGGCATCGGCGATGAAATTCCCCTTCTCATCCACCATAACCGTCTTGGTGCCGTTGGTCCCGATATCAGTTCCAAGAAGGTACATACGTTCACCCCCGCCTACCAGAAGTTCTCTGGGGCTATTGTACCATAACTCAAAAAAATTCCTGTAAATCCACTTTCGGGAAAATCTTTCTCTAAACATCTGAAGAATGTAACAAGGACAACAACGCAGCTACCATGCCTTTTTCGGCTCCCGAACTGAAACGACAGAGAAATGCCGAGAAACTATTGATACTTGGAACGCAAACCTTTAAAATTCTCGCTAAAAACAAAGGAGTGGAAAGGATGAAGGAAAACCTGAGAGTGCGATTAAGCCCAAACATGTGGGAGAGACTGGCGCGTATCACCAACCCTCAGGTCCATGAATTCATCGCCTTTTTCGTGTCCTTGTGCAATCCCGACAGGGTTTTCATCTCAACGGACAGCGAGGAAGACCTCCAGTACATCCGGGAAAGTGCCATAAAGAATGGAGAAGAAATCCCTCTGGCCATACCGGGACATACGGCGCATTTTGATAGTTACTTTGATCAGGGACGGGATAAGAAGAACACCAAGATCCTTGTTCCTCCTGGAGAGAACCTCGGCCCCTTTATTGAGACTATGGACCGAGAAAAAGGCCTCTCCGAAATTCTCGAACTTCTCAGAGATATCATGAAAGGTCGAGAAATGTACGTCCTCTTTTTGTGCCTTGGACCGGCAAATTCCCCTTTCACCATACCCTGTGTTCAGCTCACTGACTCAAGTTATGTGGCCCACAATGAGTATCTTCTGTACCGTCCGGGATACGAGGAATTCATTCGTCGGGGAAATTCCTTCGACTTTTTCCGGTTTGTTCACGCCCAAGGAGAACTCGACGAGAGAAAGACCTGCAAAAACATCGACAAAAGGAGAATCTACATTGACCTTGAGGGAGAAACGGTGTACAGCGTGAACACCCAGTACGGAGGAAACAGCATTGGAATGAAGAAGCTGGCCATGCGTCTGGCCATCCGCCGAGGAGACCGTGAAAACTGGCTCACCGAACACATGCTCATTATGGGTGTCCGGGGTTCTCAAGGAAGAGTGACCTACTTCACCGGCGCCTTTCCCTCACTGTGTGGAAAAACTTCAACCGCTATGCTCGAGGGGGAAACCATCGTAGGAGACGATATCGCTTATCTGCGAAATATCAACGGCGAAGCTCGGGCAGTAAACGTCGAGCGGGGAATGTTTGGTATCATTCAGGGAATAAACTCCGTTGACGACCCCATTATCTACAAGGCCCTGTGTACCCCGGGCGAGGTCATATTCTCCAACGTCCTCATCACCGAAGACGGAGGGGTTTTTTGGGAGGGTAAAGACGCTCCCCTGCCCGAAAGGGGGATAAATCACAGCGGAATGTGGTTCCCCGGCAAAAAGGATGAAAAGGGAAGAGAGATTCCTCCCTCCCATCCCAACGCCCGCTTTACGATTTCTCTCGAAAAGCTTGAAAACCTCGATCCTCACCTTGACGACCCTCTTGGGGTTGTAGTCAGCGGCATTGTGTATGGAGGAAGGGACTCGGATACCTGGCCACCGGTAGAAGAAGCTTTCGATTGGGTTCACGGTATCATCACAAAGGGCGCAGCCCTGGAATCAGAAACCACTGCTGCTACTCTGGGAGAAGTGGGAGTACGAGAACTCAACCCCATGTCAAACCTTGACTTCCTCTCCATCCCTATTGGTCGGTACATCCAAAACAACCTCAATTTTGGGAAAGGATTAAAGAGAGTTCCAAAAATCTTCTCTGTCAACTACTTCCTGAAGGACGCGGATGGCCGTTACCTCAACGAGAAAAGGGACAAAAAGGTTTGGTTTAAGTGGATGGAAAAGAGAGTTCACGGGGAGGTCAGAGCTGCCAAAACCCCGACCGGATTCATTCCCCTTTACCCAGACCTCAAGGCGCTCTTCAAAGAGGTTTTGCAAAAAGAGTATCGGGAGGAAGATTACGTGAAGCAGTTCATGCTTCGGGTAAACGAGAATCTTCGGAAAATTGAGCGAGTCACGAAGATCTACCGCGAAAAAGTTGAGGACACTCCCCCGATTCTCTTTGAGGTCCTTGAAGAGCAACGAAAGCGATTGCTTGCCGTCCTTGAGAAATACGGACCGTACGTGAACCCCTTTGTCTTTGAGGTAGTCTGAGGAGGAAGTGTCCGAGAAAAGCAGGGCAACTTGCCCTGCTTTTCTCTATTTTCCGTGGTTCACATCAGGGAGTTTCCCAGAGAGGTACTGATCGTAGGCACTGAGGTCCAAGAATCCGTGGCCGCTGCAGTTGAAAAGAATCACCTTCTCTTCACCGGTTTCTGCACACTTTTTGGCTTCTTCGATAACCGCCTTCACCGCATGAGCCGTCTCCGGAGCCACCACGAATCCCTCAGTACGGGCAAAGAGAACCGCTGCCTCGAAAACGGCGTTCTGGTGGTACGCCTGGGCTTCGATGAGACCAGCATCGTAGAGAAGGCTTATAATGGGTGCCATACCGTGGTACCGCAAGCCCCCCGCGTGAATCGCCGGAGGAATGAAATCATGCCCTAAGGTGTGCATCTTCAAAAGAGGGGTGTTCTTGGCCACATCCCCGTAGTCGTACTCGTACTTTCCCCGAAGAAGGGAGGAACAGGCCACCGGCTCAACCGCAATCCCCCGAAAGTTCTTCTTTCCCTCGAGCTTGTCCCGCATGAAGGGGAGAAGGATTCCTCCGAAATTGCTCCCTCCTCCCACACACCCCACAATGATATCCGGGTATTCCCCGACTTTCTCAAGCTGGAGCTTTGCCTCTTCGCCGATAATGGTCTGATGCAGGAGCACGTGGTTCAGAACGCTTCCCAGGCTGTACTTGGAGTTTGGGGTCGTCACCGCGTCTTCTATGGCTTCACTGATGGCGATGCCAAGGCTTCCGAGGGAATTCGGGTCCTGAGCGAGGATGTCACGCCCTGCCTTCGTACGGGTGCTTGGGCTTGGGTACACCTCTGCTCCCCAGGTTTCCATGAGAACTCGCCGGTACGGTTTCTGCTCGTAGCTTATCCGCACCATGTACACCGTACACTCAAGACCGAAGAACCGACACGCCATGGCCAGGGCCGAACCCCACTGACCCGCCCCGGTTTCTGTGGTCAGACGCTTCGTCCCGTCTTTTTTGTTGTAGTACGCCTGGGCCACGGCGGTATTCGGCTTGTGGCTCCCTGCAGGGCTCACCCCCTCGTACTTATAGTAGATGCGGGCCGGTGTGCCGAGGGCCTTCTCAAGACGCCGGGCCCGGACAAGGGGTGTTGGCCGCCACAGGCGGTACACATCGAGAACCTCCCCCGGGATATCGATGAAGCGTTCCCCGCTCACCTCCTGCTCGATGAGGCTTGGAGGAAACACGGGGGCAAGGTCCTCCGGTTTCACCGGTTCCCTGGTGAGAGGATGGAGCGGAGGGTCAAGGGGACGGGGAAGATCAGGGAGGATATTGTACCAGACCGTGGGCATCTCCCGCTCGCTCAGAAGAACGCGATTCTCATCCATACTCTTTCCTCCTTTCTTCTATGACGAGAGCAGAGCTCTATCGTCCGCGAACTTCTTGTGACGTCGCTCGCTGAACCGCTCAAGGAGCTCCTGCAGGGTCATGCGCTTTCGCTCTTCCCCGGAAATGTCAAGCACAATCTCCCCTTCATCCATCATGAGCGTCCGGTTCCCGTACTGGAGAGCATCCTGAAGGTTATGCGTCACCATGATGGCCGTGAGGGCGTTCTCTTCTATGAGACGCGTGGTCAACTCCATTATCTTCTCGCCCGTTTTGGGGTCAAGATTTGCCGTATGTTCGTCAAGAAGGAGTATTTTCGGATTCCCAAAGGTAGCCATAAGAAGGGCAAGGGCTTGCCTTTGACCCCCCGAGAGAAGTCCAACCCGGTCCTTCAGGCGCTTCTCAAGGCCAAGTCCAATTTCGGCAAGACGCTCCCGGAAGTACTCCCGCATTTTCTCGTTTATGGCCATGCGGATACCCTTCCGTTTCCCCTTGAGATAGGCAATTGCCAGGTTCTCCTCAATGGTGAGGTTTGGAGCCGTCCCCTGGAACGTATTCTGGAAGACCCTCCCGAGGTACTTCGCCCGTTCATGAGCGGGAACCGTGGTCACATCGCTACCGTTGATGAAGATACGGCCGCTGTCGGGAAAGTACGTACCTCCGATGAGGTTGAGAAGCGTCGTTTTCCCCGCACCGTTACTCCCCACAACGGTCACGAATTCCCCCTTGGTCACCTCAAGGCTCAGGTTCCGGATGGCCCATCGCTCATCCTGAGTATTCCGGAAAAAGTACTTGTTCACCCGTTCAAGCCGAAGCATGGCTACGCCTTCCCAAATTTTTCCTTGAGAACAGGGAAAGAGAGAATGATAATCACGAGAAGCCCCGTAAAGAGCTTCAGATCGTACGGTTTAAAGCCGATGCTGTACCCCCAGTTCAGGGCAATGGCCGTGGCCAAACGGTACACCACCGACCCCACAATCACCTGAAGGGTCATGACAAAGATTGTTTTCCCCCGCAGGAGTACCTCTCCCACAATGACCGAGGCAAGTCCCGAGATGACCATGCCGATGCCCATGTTGATGTCCACAAAGCCCTGGTACTGGGCAAACATCGCTCCTGCAAGGGCCACCAAAGCATTTGAAAGGCTGATACCGATGAGTTTCATGTCGTTTGGGTCAATACCCTGGGTGGCCACAAGGACTTCGTTGTCCCCTGTAGCCCGAATGGAAAGACCGACTTCCGTCTGCAGGAAAGCATCGATGAGGAATTTCAGGAAAATGATGAGGCCGCAGAGAAAGACAAGACGAACGTACACCTCGGGCACAGAAGGAAAGGAATCCCGAAGGATGGTAAAGAGTGTACGGTGCCCAAGGTACTCAGAAAGAGAGAGATTGGGTCTCCCCATGATTCGAAGGTTTATGGAGTACAGGCAAATCATGGTGAGGATACCCGAAAGAAGCGCCGGAATCCGGGAAAAGGTGTGGAGGATACCGGTGAAAAGTCCTGCTACCGCCCCCGCACCAAGAGCAACGGCAATTCCCACTCCCGGACCATACCCCCGGTACATCATGAGGGCAAAGACCGCCGCCCCCAGGGGGTAGCTCCCATCAACGGTAAGATCGGGAAAATTCAAGCACCGAAAGGTAATGAAAACCCCAAGGGCCAGAATCCCAAAGAGCAATCCTTCCTGGATGCTGTAGAGGAAAAACTCCTGAATCGGAATGCCCCCTCTCTTTCTCGAGGCGGGAGACTGGAAACAGTCTCCCGCTCATTAATTTTTACTCGAGCTTACCCAGCGTAACCTCGACACCCTCTTTTTCCATTGCCTTGACGAACTCGTTGAGCTTGGCCTCAAGGTCAGCCGCCGAAAGTCCTAAAGCCTCAACGGTCTTGGGATTCACAAGGAGAAAGAGTTTTTTGGCAAACTCGACCGGAATATCCCCCGGTTTTTCTCCCTTGAGGATTCGAGCTGCGATATCGGCGGTTTGCCTTCCGTGGAGGTAGTAGTCAAACCCAAGGGCGCAGAGGGCTCCTTTTCCAACCGTTGTCGGATCCGCAAGAATGAGGGGGATTTTATTGGTAAGACATACGTTCCCCACCGCGTCCAGAGCGCTCACCACGGTATTGTCGGTGGAAACGTAAATGGCGTCAACCTTTCCGACCAGGGACTGGGCAGCCATGGCCACATCGGCAGTGCTTGCCACCGTTGCCTCAACAAGTTCAAGGCCAAGTTCCGCACAGGCTTTTTTAGCCAGTTCATTCGTCACCACCGAGTTGACCTCTCCGGCATTGTAGAGCGTCCCAATGCGCTTTGCCTCAGGGAAGAGGAACTTGATGAGCGCAATCTGGCGGGCTACCGGTGTCATATCAGAAATTCCTGTGACGTTTCCTCCCGGGTGCTCGAGGTCTTTCACAAGACCTGCGCTCACCGGGTCGGTAACCGCCGAGAAAACGATGGGTATTTCCTTTGTGGCGTTGACCGCAGCCTGTGACGTGGGAGTAGCAATGGAGAGAATAAGGTCCACCTTTTCGGTGACGAATTTCCGGGCAATGGTGTTGGCCGTTGCAATATCCCCCTGGGCAGACTGTGCATCGTACTCTATGTTAACCCCTTCTTCGTACCCGTAAACCTCCTTCATGGCGTCGATGAACCCCTGGCGGACGGCATTGAGGGCCGGGTGGTCAATGATTTGCATGATACCGATGCGCACTTTTTCCTCTGCTCCCACACCCAGGGCAAGTCCAAAGAGCAAAACCACGAAGAGCACAATACCTATCCTTTTCATGCCAAACCCCCCTCTCGTTTTTTACAAAAAAACCCCTCGCCGCAGG